>JBOHWJ010000175.1:0-6951 GCA_050736495.1 Binataceae bacterium (SeqCode)
CCGGCAATTTCCATTACATCCTGTATTTCCAGGTACCCAACGTGGCCGAAGACGAACTGGAGCGTGACGTGCGCCGTTCTTTGCGCGGCTTCTACCAGGAGCCGCGGGACTTCGCCACCGAGTTCACCAAGAGCCCGCCCGGTGTATGGGGTCCGGCGGGAGGTGGAATTCTGGACCGTTTGCCCGACCGCCCGCCTGGTTCGTTTCTCACCGCCGAAGATTTCGAGGTCTTCGTCCGCGCCTTCGAGAAGACCGGCTTTCGCGGCGGGCTCAACTGGTATCGCAATATCGACCGCAGTTGGGAGGAGAGTGCCGGACTGGAGCAGCGCGTGAATCAGCCGGCGCTGATGATCACGGCGGAGTTGGACCCGGTGCTGCGTCCGGAGTTGTGCGACGGAATGGAGGCGTTCGTGCCCAACCTGCGCAAGAAGGTACTGATCAAGGGATCCGGCCACTGGACGCAACAGGAGAAGCCGGCCGAAGTGAACGCGGCGATGCTGGAGTTTCTCGCCGACCTGAAGAAATAGCGAAAAGGAAAACGCGTCTGCTCAGGCGACGTCGTCAACGTCGCCGAATCGCATCGGGATCCGCGTTTCCGCACGCGTAGACACGCGCTCTCCCTTTGAATCGAGCGGCGAACGCGGTCCGGAGAGTTTTCGGTTGAACCGCGATTTAAGATCTGGCTTTGACTTCGGTGTGGCGCGGCCGGCTGGCGATTGTAAACTGTGGGCCGGCGATCTAGGATCGCTGGCCAATCAATAAAAGTTTTCGCTTCAGCAGGGAGGCTGCGATGCTTGACCACATTGGCATGGCTGTTTCCGATTTTGGCCGGAGCAAAGAGTTCTTCAAACATGCGCTCGGGCCATTGGGATACCAGTTAATTATGGAGTTCGACGGCGCCGCCGGGTTTGGACGCGACGGGAAGCCCTATTTCTGGATTGGCCAGAATAAAGCGGCCGGAGCGACTCATGTGGCTTTCGTCGCCTCCGAACGACGCATCGTGGATGAGTTTTACAAGGCGGCGATGGCAGCCGGTGGCCGTGACAATGGTGGCCCCGGGCTGCGCCCGCAATATCATCCCAACTACTACGGCGCGTTCGTGTTCGATCCCGATGGCAACAATATCGAGGCGGTGTGCCATCAGGCCTAGTGGGAAGGAGAGCGTCCCGAGGAGTCGATGCTGGGGGGCAAATCCATGTGTCAGGGCATCAGGATCGATATCGACGCGCCGCTTGGGCCGGTGATCGCGTGCCATTGTTCACGGTGCCGCAGGTCGACCAGTTCGGTTTTTAGCCCTAACGTATCGGGTGCCCGCGGATAGTTATCGAATCGCGGCCGGCAAAGATCCGAGGAATATCCGGCGTCCGAATTCGATGAGATACTTCAAGACGGCGGATTGACCTGCCGCGATACTCTGATTTGTCCACGGATGCCGAAGGAGGGACGCGCCCGGACTCTAGCCGAAGAGGCTGGAGTGAAGCTCTCGCGTGTCAGGTCAGATGCGTCTTGAAAAATGAGACCATCTTGGGCCACAGCTCGAACGCCGCGGCTTCGCGATAACGATCCGGGCGCATATCCGCAAAGAACGCATGTCCGGAGTTGGCGAACGTCTCGATCGTGACCAGCGCGAGCTTGCCCTCACGATCGAGCCGTGTCCGCAATTCGGCCGCATGGGCCTGCGACGGGTTTTGATCGTCGGCGCCGAACACCGCGTACACCGGCCGTTGCAGGTTTTTTACCAGGTCAACGACGGGTACCGGATGAAGTGGCGTCACAGCCGTGTCCGCGCTGATCGATCCGCCCCAACAGTCGATAGTCGCATCGACTTGGTCGCTGCTGCATGCGAGTAACAACGCCGAACGTCCGCCCATGCAAAAGCCCACGGTGCCGACCTTGCCATTGGAGTATGCCAGGCCGCGAATCAAGGCGGCCGCATTTTCGAGATCACGGACGGTCAAGCGATCGTCGAGTCGGCCCGCACGCTTGAGGACTTGCGACTCGTTGGCGCCTAAATCAATGCGCGCGAAACAGTCGGGCACCAGTGTGACGAACCCAACGTTGGCAAAGCGCCGCGCGACGTCGCGCGCATGATCGCTGACGCCGAAAATATCATGAATAATTATGACGCCCGGGGAGTGGCCATTCTTACGCGGGCGGGCCAGGTAGCCGGGAATTTTGGTCCCTTCGCTAATATAGCTCACTTCATTGGTAGCTATCAGTTCCGGACGTTCCACTTGCCCTGCTACGGCCGCCGCCATCGCGATGCTCCCTTCGATCGGATTACGCCCGCCCAGCGCCGCTCAGCTCGGCTTCCGGGCGAGTCATCGCTGACTACTCTAAGTCAGGTAATCTGAAATGCAACCTCTCATCGTGTCGCCTTTGATGATTGGGCTGAGCGCGATGCGGGGCCGCGCTCGGCTCAGCGGCTGCGGAATTGCGGCTTGCGATGCTCGAAAAAGGCGCGGACGCCCTCGCGGAAATCCTCGCTCGCATAGACCTCGCCTTCGGGCGTCCCTCGTTCTCGAGCGACAATCATGGGCTGAAAGTCCGCAAAGCCCGAGCGACGGCAGGTGCTGGGGCGGCACCGGGAACGCGCGCGAGATAGTTGTCGAGTTCGAACGCCAAGACTTCGAGCCGGCGCAGCGACTGCAGTTCGGCGAGCATTTGTCGGCGCTGCTCCAGCGTCCATAAATTGATTTGCGCAAATCCTCCCGCCGCGAGGCGCGCGCTGAAATCTTCCAGCGGACGCGTGATTTCGGCGCGCGAATGTTCCGCCGCCAGCGCCAGCCCGGCGCGCCGGGTCAAGTTTTGACCATTGTCGAAGAACGTGAGCCACGCCTCCAACCGGATGCGTATTGCGGTGAGTATCGCGTCATGCGCGGCTTCGGTGGCGTCGTCGAGCCGCGGCAGCGTTCGCGTGATGCGTTTCAAAGAGATCGTGCCGAGACGATGCGCGATTCTGCGCAAAGTGCCGGTGGCCTGCACCACCGCGTCGTGATCGATGAGGCTTCGCCGTCCTTCGAGGCGGGCGTCGTCCGCCACTTCCAGGATCTCGCCGAGTACGCCGGTGATTTCCCGGCTGGTCGCGTGAATCGCGCTCTCGCTCGCGGCGGCGGCGCCCGACGGCGCCAGCGCGAGTGTGTCGCCAATTACTCTGCGCAGCCGCGGCAGCAGCGAATCACCCGCGTACTCCGGCCATAGTGCGAAAAAAATGATCGTCACGACGATTGTCGCGACCAGAATGCCCCACGTACGCCAGAGCGGCTCGTAGATTGCCCTCGACGGACTCAGCCCCGCGAAGACCAGCACGAAGGTCGTGCCAATCGACTTGCCCGCATACGCGATGCGTCCGCTGCTGAGCGAGGCGTAGGCGGAGAGGAACAGAACGATGAATAGCGTGAGCATGTACGACGGCAGTGTCTCGAAATTTGGCGTCACGATAACGATGGCGAGAATCGCGACTATTCCGCCGAGCGCGGTGCCGGCGAGGCGCAGGATCATCTTGTGCAAGGACGCGCCGTAAGTGGGCAGCGCGGTTACGATTACCGTGGTCAAAATCACCGACATCTCGGGACGCTGACTGGTGATGCCGATGACATAGCCAATCACCGTGCAGAGCGCGACTTTGACGCAATAGCGCGCCAGTGCCGGGTCTAACCTGGCAGATGGCGCGGGTGCAACGACGGTAGCGGCTTCCGCGGCGCTGTCCGGCGGCGGTTCGTCGAGCGGCCGCTCGATGAGCCGCGTCATATCATGCAGGGCATCGGTGAACTCAGCGAAATTGGCGAGCTCGACGGCGCCGGCGTGGTCGATATATGCGGGGCGCAGGGCAACAACGCGCTTGTCCAGCGAATCCATCGCGAGCGGGACCTTGGCGGCTTGCGGTGGCGGCCGCTCGTCCGGACCGGTGCGGATGTTGATTGGGACTTCGCGCGCAATTTCATCCAACGCCGCCGCAATTGCGTCTGCCACCGCTTCGATTTCCGGACGCACCATCGCTCGTACATCGTGCGGCAGGTCCTCGCGCGCCGCCAGCGTCAACCGATTTACCGCGATGTGCAGCCGCGTCGCGCGTGAAATGGCGGCGAGCAAAACCGCGCGCCGATACGGTGCCATACCCTCGGTGGTGGCGCGATTCAGCAGCGTAAGCTGGACCGGCATGTCCGACGTTATGGACGGCTCTGGCGGGCGCCGGCGCGCGTCTTCGCCGAGGTAGAACCCGGTGATCGCGGCGAAGCGCGAACGGGTGCGCTCGATCCCGCCTGCCAGCGCCTCCAGCAACATTGCTTCGGCGGGATCGGGCCACAACCAGGTGTCGAACAATGCAATGAGGCCAAAGGCGATGGCGCATCCGCCGAACACGGCGGCGGCGCTCCATCCGATACTGCCAGGCGCGAAAACGACACCATAGAAACTGTCGAGCGCCACGACCTGCATCACCAGCCCGAACGAGCCGAGCTTGCGTACGATAATCAGGTAGGTGGACAGCGCCGTGAAGGCGCCAATAAACGGCAGCATCAGCCATGGAGTCTCCGCCAACACTTGCGCCAGCAGCACCGATGCGGCGAGCACCGGAGCTTCCACCATGAGGTAGGCCGCGGCCGTCCATAGCGACATCATCGCGACCGGGCCCAGCATCAGCCAGACGACATAGGGGCCGAGCGGATTGTCGATGTGCGCGACTGTCATCAGGCCGGCGCCGATCGTCGCGACTACCGCCATCCGCAGCGATACCCGGAGTTTTCGCGGCCGCGGCGCGAGCTCCTCGGCCAGCAGCGCGGTCAACCAGGCGGACCATCCGGTAAGCCATTGCGCGGCCACCCCCGCGCGGTCGAATGTGCTCGCGATCATCCGGGAGTCCGCACCGCGCCGGCCGCGTAAGCGACTGCCGCATATGCCGTCAGCAATTCCGCCTTGCTCTGGATCAGGATGTAGCGCGCGTTGGCAAGGTCGCGTTCGGCGGTGAGTAGTTCGACGATGGTACTCAGGCCCTGGCGATAGGTTTCACTGTTGGCGGCGTATGATTCCTGCGATGCGGCCAGCAGGCTTTGCGCATAGTCATACTTGCTGCGCGAGGATCGGAACTCGTAGTAGGAACGCCAGACCTCGGCAATCGCGTTGAGTTCGAGCGATTTCAGCTCCGCGCTCGCGGCCTCGCGATCGGCTTCTGCCCGGCGCACGTCGTTGAGCCGCTTGAAGCCGGTGAAGATATCCCATTTGAGCGTCAGCAACGCCGAATATTGCGGTTGGCCGGTCCGCACTGCCGGTGGACCTTTGAAGGTGTAGTTCCACAAGCTCTCCCCGTAGTTCGCCGACAGCGCAACCGCGGGAAAGAACTGCGCCCGCGCCGACGCAATCTGCGCGTTGCTGGCGCGCAGATTGGCAACGTCCGCCGCAAGGTCCGGCCGCTCCCGGCGCGCCTGTGCGATGAGCTTATCCACGGCGTCGCCCAGCGATTCGGGTACGGTCTGGTCGCGCAGGCTATCGACGCGAATTTCCCTGTTGGCGGGTACGCCGAGAGCGACGGCGAGATTGGCTTGGGCGTCATGGACGAGCAGGCGCGCATTGGCGAGATCGAATTGTGACTGGGCGACGCGCTGCTTGGCGAGCAACAGTTCAGGCTCGGTTGCGAGTCCGTGATTGAGACGTTGATCAACCGAGTCGAAGTCCGTCCGCGCAAGTTTCAGATTCTGTTGCGCCGCGGTCACGGCGGCCGCGGCCTCGTCGAGCGTGTAGAAGGCGGTCTGCGTGCTGAAGACCACATCCTGGACGGCTCGATTGAACGAGAAGTCCGCCGCGATCAGTCGATCCTGTGCGGCCTCCGCCGCTGAACGCCGGCGCCCGAAGTCGAACAGCGTATAGGCCATCTCGATTACCGGCTGTGCTTGCCAGAGCTGGATCGTGCCGATCGCGCCGGGCAGCTCAAATGGCGTTCTCATGTAGCCGTTGATGGCTTCGGCGTCAGCCAGCGGATAGTAGGGCGCCCGCGCTGCGCCGAAGTTCGCCGCCGCCGAGCGCGCCGCTTCCCATGCGCGGCGCGTCCGCGGATTGTTGCGCAACGCGATATCAATGAGACCAGTGAGGTCGTACGGCGGTGCCGTCCGCGCCTGGACGGCCGGCGAGACCGGCGCCGCCTCATAAGGCGCCGCCTCGGCCAAAGTGAAATCTTTCGTAACCGCCGGCGCCGGAATCCACTCGTGTTCGACGCTTCGCGGCGCCCAGCGGTTGGGAGAAATTTCGGGTTGCTCCATCAGGCGCGCGCAGCCGGCGAGTGAGAGCAGCGCGATGGCAGTGATGAGAGTCGCCGCGGCGCGGTGGCGCAACATCTCTGGCGCGCGGCATTTTCCGCGCTGGCGATTAGTCGATAATGCCACGTTGCCACTAACCCGCCCTGACCGGTGCGCATTGTCCATAGTGTCTCGAATGGTACCGGCACCGCCGGCAAAGCGCACGGATTTGACCTTGCGTTGATCTGAGCTCGCCGCACAAACGGAGTTGAATTGATTCCCCTATGGCGTTTGGGCACAATCGAAGCGCGCAATATCGAGATCGAATGACTATCAGGAGGCTACTTGGCCCAGTAACCATCGCTGCCGCGTTGGCGCCTGGCGCGCTTGCGCTCTCGGGCTGCGACCCGGTGGTTAATATCGCCGGCGCGAATTTCCCCGCATGGCTGTTGTGCGCCATCGTGGGTGCGATTCTCGCCGCGGCTGTCCGGCCCATTTTCACTACGACGGGAATTGAACCCCATCTCGGACCGCTGGTTGTGATTTATCCTTGTCTCACGGTGCTGCTCGCCTGTGTCGTCTGGATAGTTTTCTTCAACCGGGTGTGAGCGCATGCCAGTGGCCGAAGCGCAACCGCCGGCGCCGGACAGTCCCATTGTGCGAATCGCCGGCCGTATGATCGGCGCACTGATCGTTCTCGGCGCAATCCTCATCGCCATATACG
>JBOHWJ010000176.1:0-10881 GCA_050736495.1 Binataceae bacterium (SeqCode)
ACGATGCGCGGATAGGTGCAATCCTTATCCATGCGGTCGAAGGCGCCGGCATAAAGCCCGCCCAGTTGGTCGATGATTCGCCGCAGCAGGTTGGTCCGATGCGCCACCGTCTGACCGCATAGCACGAAAGCGCGGTGCGCTTGTTGGCGGCGGACCTCGCCGGCGAGATTAGCCAGCGCGTCGGCGCCGCAATACAACCGCCACGGGTAAGCGACCGCGCGGAAGGTGCTGGTTCGTGCCGTCGATCGAGTGTGTTCAGCCATCCGCACCACCAGTTTTGTTACAAGGCTATTTTATCCGAATCATCGATCGCCATCGCGCGCCGCAATTGACGCTCGACGGCCGGACTGATAGCTCGGATTGACGTGGCCATGTGCCGAGTCGCGCTCGGGCGGGCGATGTGGCAACGATACTCCCCGATTGGACACCGAACGCAAACGCTGGCAGTTTGAAAAGATTGGATAGGAGCGGGAGCGCAGCGGGAAACTGTCATTGCATGAACACCTCAGCCAACCATTCAAAGAACGCGGTTACGGCGTTCGTCCATCCGGATGCAATTCAATACCGCGAATACAAGCTGCTGCTGAAGAGCAGCCACTTCACCAAGGGATCGCATTTCCACAAATTCTGGAAGATAACGCGTCACGTCGCGAAGCCGCTCGGTATCGAATTGCGCCAGCGCGGCAAACCGATGGAGACGCATCTGCGCGAGGTGCTGTTTTTCGACACCCCGCTGTTCCGCCTCTACAACAATGGGTTCATCCTGCGCCGGCGCACCTTCTATAAGCATGGACTGCCGCAGCCCAACCATGAACTGACGCTTAAGTTCCGCCACGCGGACCGCGCCACCGCCGCGGCGGTCGACGTGCGCCCGCTGCTACCGTGCATCAACACGGTCAAGTTCAAGGAGGAGGTGCTGCTACCGCGCGACAAAATCGGCGGGATGCGCTTGATCTATTCTCATGGCTGCGAACTCGACACGCCCAATACCATCCTGACGCAGAGCTTCGAAAGCATCACGCAGGTCTTTCCCGCCCTCCAGCGCACCGGCGCCAAGGCTAAGACCGCGCTCCAGATCGTCAGCAACGTCGCCATCGAGGAAGTGCTGGTTAACTTGGGCGAACTCGATTTCGGCGGCAAAATGACGGCCAAGGCGACACTCGCCATCTGGCGCAACCGCACGACTCAGGAGCATCTACTCGGCGAATACTCCTACCAGATAAAATTTGCCGACCCCGAGGCGTTGCACCCCAAGCCGCGCGAACTGTCCGAGGCCTTCTTCCTCAAGCTGCAGGAGGACGCCGCCGAATGGATCGAGATGGGCACCACCAAAACGGCGTTGGTCTATTCGCTCGGTAAAGCCGTCGTCCAGAACCATGAATGAGTTCGCGCCGGCCGCCGCTCGTCCAAGCCTCGGCGCAGTCTTCAAGGTTTTTCTGATGGCGGGCGCGATCAGCTTTGGCGGCGGCGTGGTTGCCTATCTCAGGGAATACCTCGTGCGCGCCAACCGATGGATTGACGACGACGAGTTCCTCGACGCGCTTGAAATCAGCCAGACCTTGCCCGGCCTCAATTCGGTCAACATGAGCGTGGTTATCGGCGACCGCATGCGCGGCGCGCTCGGTGCGGTCGTCGCCGTCGCGGGTCTGGCGCTGCCAGGAGCGGCGGTCGTAATGACGCTCGGGGTGTTGTGGGAGCAGCAGCGCCACAATCCCGACATTACGGCGATACTGATCGGAGTCGCCGCTTCAGCGGTGGGTCTGCTGCTCGCGGTGACGTTCCAGCTCGGCCACAAGCAGTTCGTGCGATTCCCCGACCTGCTTTTCATTCTCGCAACCTTTGTGGCGGTGAGTATGTTTCACCTCTCGCTGGTAGTTGTGCTGCTGGTGATCGGTTCGATCGCGGTGTTCATCTATCGTCCGCGCGCCCATCCGTCCACCGAGGCCCAACGCTTCGTCCATTTGCGCGAGCGTCTTCACTCGACCCGCGCCCACTGGCGCCACTAGCGGGGGTTTGAGCGAGACCAGTTAGCCGGGAATGTTGCCACCGATAATCTCAACGCCTGGTGAATCCGTGAATCCGGCGTGCTTTTCTGGCAGGGCGCCGTCGCGTGAAATTCCCGCATGTCGATCAAGCTCCTTCTGAACCTGACCTGGGTGTTCGCCTTGCTCTCGATTCTCGCGATGGGCGGTGGCACGGCTGTGCTGCCCGAGATGCAGCGCATGACGGTGCATCAGTTCCACTGGATAACCGACAATCAGTTCCGCGATATCTACAGCCTCGGCCAGGTTGCGCCCGGGCCGAACATGTTGATGGTGATGCTGATTGGCTATCGGCTCTCAGGAGCGGCGGGCGCCGCGGTGGTCGCGATCGCGTTTTTTTTGCCCGATTGCATCCTGACGTTCTTCGCCAACCGGCTCTGGATACGCTTTGCGGGTTCGCCCTGGCGTGCGGCGATCCAACGCGGATTGGCGCCGATTGCGATTGGCCTGATGCTCTCGGGGACTTACGCCATCGCGCGGCTTTCGATCTTGAACGCGATTGGCATTGGAATTGCCGCGACGACCCTTGTGATTCTGCTGTGGCGCCACATCAACCCCGCTTTGTTGATCTCGGCGGGCGGCCTCGCCTACCTGATCGCCACACGCCTATAAGCTACTGGCATCTTCGATCGGTCCTTTTGCCTGCGCCAAAATGACGGCGGCTCTTGCACGCGCGGCGGTTTGGCATTAACTGGCAGATGATACGAGAGCTTGAGCCACGACGGGAGGAAGATTGCCATGCCGGTATTCGAACGCGCGGGTGTTTCGCTTTATTACGAGGAATTCGGTTCCGGATATCCGCTGCTCCTGTTCGCACCGGGCGGGATGCGATCGAGTATCGAGTTCTGGCATCAGAGCCCCTTCGATCCGACCAAGGAATTGGCCGCCGGCTTTCGCGTCATCGCGATGGATCAGCGCAACGCCGGCCGCTCCCGCGCGCCGCTCAGTGCCAGTGACGGATGGCATACTTACACCGCCGACCATATCGCTCTGCTCGACCATCTCGGCATCCGTCAATGCCACACCATGGGGGGATGTATCGGCTCGTCGTATTGCCTGAGCCTGATCAAGACCGTGCCGGAACGCGTGAGCGCCGCGGTGTTGCAGAATCCGATCGGGCTCACTGCTGAAAATCGGCCGGCATTCTATGAAATGTTCGACGGCTGGGCGAACAAATTGAAGAGCGAGCGGCCGGAACTTACCAACGAGATCGCGGCCGCCTTCCGCGCGGCCATGTACGACAGCGACTTCGTCTTTGCGGTGACACGCGACTTCGTGCGCTCGTGCCGGACACCGCTGATGATTCTCGCCGGCAGCGACCTATACCATCCCGCGCCAATTTCGCAGGAGATCGCCGAGCTTGCGCCCAACAATGAGATCATCACGACGTGGAAGACGCCCGAGGCGGTACCGGCCGCGGTCAGCCGTGTGCGCGAATTCCTGAAGTCGCATCGCGCGTAGCTTCAAAGCGGTGCGTTAGTCAATCGCGAGGCTTGCGAACGAGACTAGCGACTCGGTTCGCGGCTCCATCGCGATGTCGTGCATGAGCAGGCGCGCGCGATGGCCGCGCAGCAGTGCGAGTTGCGTATACATCGGGGACAATCCGCAGATTTTGCGCTGGTCCTGATCCCTGGCGATATCGGCGAAAAATCCATCGGGATCGCCGCGGCGAATATTTTCTATCAGCGCCAGGTCCTCGCTTTTGACGCGCCTGGCGACGCGCTCGTCGGCGCTGAAGTCGTCGCCGAATTTTTTGCCGACGTGCGCGAAATCGACGCCGGCGACGATAAGCACGCGGCGGCGCTCGCCTGCGAGCTCAGCCTGAAGCACCTCGATGAAGGAGCGTACACGCGGATCGTCGTCCGGCGTTTTCCCGCTTTGCACCATCTCGTGAAACGAACCGGCCAGTATCGGCACGATCTGGTAGCCGTTGGTGCCGAACGCCCAGGCCAGGAACAACGCCTGGAATTCGATCGAATGCTCGTTGCGATGAAGCAGCTCCTCCGCGAACAAATCGCCCTCGCGATAGCGCGCGGCGACCCGATCGAGGAAGCCGCGATCGGTCGCGACCGCGCCGAAGGGTGTCATGTAATCCTTGCGCGTGGCGCTGAAAAGCTCGGGGCCGCCGCCATAATGCGATGTGCCGAGGATCACGACTAGCTCGGGCCGCACACGCGTCATCAGTTCGCCGTAAGCGTGCGCATAGGCGGGGCCACCGCGGCGCGGATCGATATGCGGCGCGATGATGCCGCTTAGAGCCGGTGCGTCCGAGCGCGTTTCAGGGATACGCCCGGGTCCACCCGGCATGCGGAAGAACGCTTCAATCTCGGCGCGCAACGGCACTGGTTCCTTTTCATAACACAACCCGGCCAGTGCGGCCGGACGGTGTGGACTGCGCTGAAACTCATCGCGCAGCCGGCCGATACGATCGCGGTAGCGCGGCGAATCGAGAAAGCAGGCCTGGTCGAGTGCATCGACCAATTGTTCGAGTTGCTCCGAGGGCAACAGATCGCCGAAGCGCCGCGCGAAAGCCGCCTGCAAATTACGCAGCGTATTGATGCCGTCGAAGAGCGTGACAAGAAAGTAAGCGCCCATCCCGATCAGGATCGGATCCGGCGCGACCCCGCTCGGATCGCGCAGACAAATGAACGTGTTGCCATCCTGCTCGACTGGAAACGCTTCAACCGCACGGATCTTCGGCTTGTCCATCGGACCCTCGGCCACTTCCTTCCAGCCGCCCTCATGCCGCCATTGCCGCGCGGCGTGGCGGCCATCCTCGGACGATGCGCAGCCAAAATGCTACGGCCTTTGGACATACGCGGCAAGCAGGCGGGGCTACCCGATGTCTGGACATCCGCCCGCCTATCGCGAAAGACTGGAGTGGCGATGTCCCTGAAACGTCAGCGTGAAACGCCGCTCAAAAATCCACAAACCAATCAGCGCCGCGCGCACAAAAAGGAAGTGCGCTATCTGGTCGGACACACGGCGGAACTCAAGCCCGGCGAGTCGATGAAGTTCCTGATGCCGATTCGCGGCGTCGACGAGGAATGCTTTGTCGTCAATTATCGCGGCCATTTCCATGCCTACGTCAATCGCTGCCGCCACGTGCCGATGGCGATGGATTGGGTCGACAACCAGTTTTTCACGGAGGAGGGGCGCTACCTAATGTGCCCGACGCATAACGCCTGCTACGATCCGGCAAGCGGCGAATGTATCGCGGGTCCGCCCACCGCCTGCGGCAAGCTTCTCTACCGCGTTCCGCTCGAAATCGAGCATGGCACGATTTACGCGCGTCCGGCTCCGGAGGAATTCGAAGATTGACCGTCTGACTACTCAGTGGCGCCGTGATAACGCTGGAAGTCAGTATGCCAGGTGATCTCGGCATAGGGATGTTCGTCATTCTCGACGAACACCTGCGCGCGCACCTGCATCACGTTACCGCCCGGCAGAATGTTGCACTCCAGATGCGTCAGTTCATCCATGGTATTGATCTGGCCAGTGGCCGTCCCGGTGAACGCATTGACCTGCGGTGCGCGGAAGTGGAGATAGGCGACCAGGTGCGCGCGATTCGGCCCGTCGACGGTTTTGACCTCGATATGCTGGCGCTCGTCGGTCACGCGCCAGTGTTCGGCCACCGAACCCTCGGCGAAGGTGAGCTTCCAATGCGCCGCGCCGATCTGCTCGTAGCAAAGCGTGTACGACTTGGTCAGCCATTGGATGCCGCCGCCGCTGGTATCCAACTGCTCAAGCGAATCGACCTGCGGTACGGCTCCATTCCAGCATCCGCGGAAAATTTTCGGCAGCGGAATCTCGCGCGTATTTGAACCCTGCCCGCCGGGCAAAACGGGCACGGCATTTTCGCCGGGTTGGCCATGAAGCGAGAGCGGCGACCGCGTGGGCAACGGAACCTGCCGCTGTGAAGGAACCATCTGGACCTGGCTCGCGCGTGCTCGCGTTGGCGCGAAAGCCGCCGCAATCAGCAACACGAAGAACGCAATCGATCCGATGCGGGTAGACTGGGCCCGCGGCATGAACGGGCGGGCAGGCGGCATCAACGGCTCAGCCTAACGCGGGTCGAGTCATTCGTATTCGTCGCCGAAGTGGGCGCGTACGATGCGCGCCTTCAGGTATTCGAGCGTACCAAGATCTTCGACGATGTCACCGCCGGTGTCGTAGAAAAACAGCTCACCGTTCTTGGTACGGCCGACCGCGATAATCCATTCAAGATCGTCGCGGTCTTCGAGCAAATAATTGATCGTCTGGGCAACGCCACGGCCCGGGATAATCGTGATCTTGGGACGAGCTAGTTTTTCCTGCTTGGGCATCGCTTTGGTAAACACCCTTGGCGGGCAGGTGCACAACCACCCCGCCTAGATTAGGAACGGGCTACAACCTAAGTCAATAGCGCGTGCACAACCAGTTCCGCGTGATGCGTGTTCGGAAAAAAATCGAAGGCGCGCACACGTTTGATTTGGTAGTGATTCGCTACAAGTATCTGCAAGTCGCGGACCAACGTCGACGTATCGCATGACACGTAAATCAGATGAGGCGGCCGCAGCCGCACCATCGCTTCCATCAGATCGAGCGCACCGGTGCGCGGCGGATCAACGATGACGGTGTCGGGGCGATAACGCGCGCGCTCGAGGAAGCGGGCGGTCTCCGCCGCTTTCATCGCGAGAAACCGCGCATCGTCAAATCCCATCCGCGCCGCGTTGCGCGCCGCCGTCGCGACCGCAAGCGCGTCGCTGTCGACGCCGGTCACGCGCGCGCCGCGCCGCGCCGCCGGCAGGCTGAAATTTCCCGCCCCGCAGAACAGGTCGAGCACGCTGACATGTTCGCCAATCGCCGCCATCTCCATCACAGCCGCAACCAGCTTCCGATTCTGCTCGCGATTCACCTGGCTGAACTGATCGGCGTCGGCTAGCAGCACGAGCCCCGCTTCGAGCTCTACTCTGACTGTGGCATCGCCCACCACTTCGCGCTCGCCGCCGCCGCTCAGCACGATGCCGCGAATTCCGCCGTGACTCTCGAACACGCGCCGCGTGCGCGCGACCTCGTCCGCTCCGGGCGCCTGCGCCAGATGGGCGACCAACACTTCACCCGCTTCACCCTCGCCGGCGACGACGGCCTCGACCTCGATGCATCGACGGCCGAGCGCGCGCGCCAGCTCCACCGGCAATTCGAGACCGGGCGCGGCAACTATGCAATGATCAACCGGGACCAGCAGATTGGTGCCAAGTTCATGAAAACCCAGCGCGCCGCCCGCACCGGTTTTGAGCCGGATTCGCGAGCGGTAGCCGAACTCGGCCGGCGCGGCTTCGACCAGGTCCGACGCGTCGAGCTCAAGGCCAAGCGAGCGGCGAAATTCCGCCGCAATCAGATCGGCCTTGATCCGCACTTGTGCCGGATAATCAATCTGCTGCCAGTCGCAGCCGCCGCATCGCGGAACAAATGGACACGGCGGTGTGCGGCGCGCCGCGCCCGGCGTGACGACGCGCGTGATACGGCCACGCGTGTAATCGTGGCGCTCGCTCTCGACCGCGATCGCGAGCACGTCCCCCGGCACCGCATTCGGCACCATCACGGTCTTGCCATCGATACGGCCGACACCGTAGGGTCCGAACGTCATCGCGGTTATCCGAACTTCCGTCATATTGGAGCAGATGAGCCACGCGCGCGCATGGCTAGACTATATCGCATCGCAACCGGCCATTTCGACTTTCGTCTCCGCCAGCGGAAAATTCCTGTGCGTGGCATGAATCTGGCGGCGTTAGCTTGCATCAACCTATAATGGCGAGGCGCGCGTTAAGCGAGGGGAGTTCGCTCATGCGGTAGGTTCAACCGCCAACAGATCTTGCGAAGCCGATACCGCGCGAGCTTGTGGCTAGACGGCGTGCGGGTGATGAGCGACAAACGATCGCGCGCGGTGCCACGCAACTCTCCATCTCGGGGTGAACTTCCTTGGCGATCGAAGCGGACAAATCATGAATGAGAATCGAAGTGGAAAAGGCGACGGCCAACAGTCCACGCGGGTCAAAATTTTCGCCGATCGGATGTTCGCACGTCTGCCGGCCGATTTGAGCGACCGCTTCGCACCCGAGCGCCGCCTCGCGCTCGCGCGAAGTGTGTTTGAGTTTTTCGCCGTGCGTACCGAGACCATCAAGGTACGCGCAAGCGCCGTCGGCGAAGGCGTCATCGCATCGGATACCGCGATGCCCGATTGCCCCTTCATCGTCGACAGCATGATGGAGTATTTCCGCAAGCTCGGCATGCCGGTGCGGATGCTGCTGCATCCCGTATACAACGTCGCGCGTGACGCCACCGGCGCGCTAACTTCGTTCGAACGCGCCATCGCCTCTGAACGCGCCGAATCATTCACCCACGCGGAGGTTGAAGTGGTGCCGGACGCGCCGGAACCGCCGGCGCTCGCCGACGGCTTGCACCAGGTGCTCGCCGAGGTGCATCAGGCGGCCAGCGATTTCAACGACATGACGGCGCGCGCGCTGGAAATCTGCGAGGAGACCGCCGCCGTGCGCGAACTGATCGAGATTCGGGACTTTCTGCGCTGGCTGGTGCAGGGCGGCTTCGTCTTCCTTGGCTATCGGCGCTACCGGGTGGTGAAGCTTGACGGCGCACCGGCATTGACGGTTGAGCCCGGGCGCGGACGCGGCATCCTGCGCGACGATCGCCGCTCGCGTTATGCCGCGCCGGCCGGATTCGATTCTATCGACGCACCGCACCGCAAGCTCCTGTTCGACGGGCCGCCGCTGATCATCGGCAAGACTCACGCCGAGTCGCGCGTACATCGGCGTGTCCCGATGGATGACTTCACCATCCGCCGTGCCAATGACAGCGGCGAGATCGTCGCCTTCGATCGCTTTATTGGGCTTTTGACGTCAAAAGCCTACGCTGAAGAGGCGCAGCATATACCGGTACTGCGCGCCAAACTCGCGGAGGTGCTGGAGGTCGAAAGTGCGCAACCAGGTTCGCATGACTACAAGGAACTGGTCGCGATTTTCAACAGCTTCCCCAAGGAGGAATTGTTCCGCGCGCGTGTGCCTGAACTGCGCGCGCAATTGCGCCTGATCCTCGACGTCAAGAACGAGAGCGACGTCCGCCTCAATATCCAGCCTGACGCGGTGCGCGAGAACGTGATCGCGCTGGTGATCATGCCGCGCGAACATTTCTCGGCCGCGGTGCGGCTCAAGATTCAGGAGCTGCTCGCCACGCGCTTGGGCGGAAGGCTGGTCTACTATTACCTCGCGATGGGCGAGAGCTATACCGCGCGGCTCCATTTCTGCTTCGCCGCGCCGGTGCCGAACCCCGCGGCGGTTCCCGCGATAGAAGCGGAGGTCGCACGTCTGGCGCGTACCTGGGATGATCTTTTACGCGAACAACTGTACAAACGGCACGGCCAGTTGCGCGGCCATGAACTCGCCGCGCGGTGGATCGGCGCGCTCTCGGCCAATTACAAAGCGGTCACCCCAATCGAGGTTGCGCTCAACGACCTCGATCGCGTCGAGGCTCTGCTGACGGGCGGTTCGTTCAGCGTGCACGTCGGGGCCGACGGCGACAATCGCGCCGCCTCGAACAGCGAACTGCGCATGTATGAGCTGGGTGAGGCGCCCATCCTCTCCGAGCTTATTCCGGTGTTGCAGAACTTCGGTATCTCGGTGGTCTCGGAAGATGCGCATGAACTGCGGCCGGTGATCAATGGCCAGGCGAAGTCCGCGCATGTGCAGGCCTTCCGCGTGCGAGCACTGAGCGGAGGCGCGCTCGGCCAGAAGCCGGGCGCGGCGCTGGTGGCCGAAGCGCTCGTCGCGGTTCGCACCGATAAGGCCGAGGACGACCCGCTAAACGTGCTGACGTTGGAGGCCGGATTGTCGTGGCGGGAGGTCGCGCTGGTGCGCTCGTATCTGGCGGCGGCCTTTCAGATGCGCCTCGCGCCGGCGCGTCCGGCCGTACGCCGGCCCTTGCTGCTGTACCCGAAGCTCGCCCGCACGCTGGTGGATCTCTTCCAGGCGCGTTTCGACCCGAGCCGTGAAACGGCGGCGGCGCGCCTGGACGAATTGCACACGGCATACCGGGAACAGCTCACGGCGGTCGACAATATCGCCGACGATCGTATCGCGCGCTTGCTGCTGGCGATCGTCGAGGCGACGGTGCGCACCAACTATTTTTGCGAGGTGCCCGCGCCCGACTCTTATATCGCGCTCAAATTCGATAGCGCGAAGATTCCCCATCTGCCCGATACCGCGCCGCTCTACGAAATCCACGTCAGTAGCCCGCGCATGGAAGGATGTCATCTGCGTGCCGGCCGTATCGCGCGCGGCGGCATCCGCTACAGCGACCGCCCCGATGACTATCGCACCGAGATTCTCGACTTGATGAAAACGCAGACGGTCAAGAACGCGATTATCGTGCCGATGGGTTCCAAGGGCGGCTTCATCTTGAAGTCGCGCGCTGGCCGTTCCCCCGGGCACGACGCGGTCGTGAGCGCCTACAAGACGCTGATAAACGCGATGCTCGACCTGACCGATAACATCGTCGATGGCCACATCATCCATCCGCCAGCGGTCAGAGTGCTCGACAATGACGGCGCCTACCTGGTGGTCGCGGCTGACAAGGGCACTGCGGCGTTCTCGGACATTGCGAACGAAATCGCTGAAAGCCGGGGCTTCTGGCTCGGCGACGCCTTCGCTTCGGGCGGCAAGCACGGCTACGATCACAAGAAACTCGGCATCACGGCGCGCGGTGCATGGGAGTCGGCCAAACGCCATCTGCGCGAGATGGGCCGCGATTTGAATCGCGGTGCGCCCGTCACGATGGTCGGTATCGG
>JBOHWJ010000177.1:0-3193 GCA_050736495.1 Binataceae bacterium (SeqCode)
CGGCGAATTCGCGGCGGCGTGAAATCAATCGCGCTCTCAACGAAATCGGAGAATGGCGGCAGGCAGGGATGCTGATCAGAAGGCCGGCGGTGGCGTAAGGAAGAATGGTGGAGATGCGCTCTCACAACGCGGGCGTGAACAATTCGCGGACCCGCTCTTCCAATTGGCGTGTCAACTCGGCGCGGCCGGCGCTCCTGAGGCCGCACGGCTCAATCGGCTTGCCCAGCCGTAT
Source organism: Binataceae bacterium (SeqCode) (assembly GCA_050736495.1). Lineage (GTDB taxonomy): Bacteria > Desulfobacterota > Binatia > Binatales > Binataceae > JBOHWJ01. The sequence continues at coordinate 233 of JBOHWJ010000177.1, forward strand.
CCGTATCCGGCATCCCGGCACCACGAGCTTCGCCCCACGCGGCATCAGCGCGGCGGTCCCGCTTATCGCCATCGGTACGCATGGCAGATGGGTCGCGATGGCAAGCCAGGCGGCGCCATCGTTGAACTCGTGTACGCGGTTGTCGCTATGGCGCGTGCCTTCAGCGAAGACGCAGATGCTGTAACCGTAGCGCACGACTTCGAGCGCGCGGCGGATGGCCTGGCCGCCGCCCCGGCGGTCGATCACGATGTGATGGGCCTTGCGCATCGTGAAGCCGATAAGCGGAATTTTGGCAAGCTCCTTCTTGGCAACGAAACGGATGTTGAGAGGTAGCAGGCGTATCACGGCGAGGATGTCGAACAAGCTTTGGTGGTTGGAAACCAGGACGTAATTTTCGAGGCCGTCGAGATTTTCCAGTCCTTCGATCTCGGCGTGGACTCCGCAGGTCAGCAAAATCAGCCGGGCCCACAGGCGGCAGACGTGGCCCGTGAGATGACCGTGATCGATGAAGGCGACCAGTGCGGCGACCGGCGCGAGAACAATCGTGTAGAGCACCGACAGGATGGTCCCGGCACAACCCCAGAGCGCGCGCAAAATCCCGGCCGGCCTTGCTGCGATTGCAATTTCACCGGCTTCGGCGCCGCGGTTCATCGCGATACGCTCTCGACCTGAACTGTGGCCATACTCATATATTTGTATCGCGATGCCGCGTTCGAGGCGCGGCGCATAGCCGTTTAGCTACTGGTTTGATGGGCGGGTGGCAAGCTTGCCCTGCGGCGCCGCCGGTGCGCTACGCGAGCATTACCGGCGGGAAGGGCGGCACGCTCAGGTTGTGCCCGCCTCGGGCGCCGGATTCGACGCGGGCTCGGAGAGATCTTTTGCCCGGCGCCAGAGTGGCATGAAGATCGCTCCGGCCGCGAGCATCAGCAGGACTCCCTGCGCCACCAGCGTCTGCACGGTCGGGAAAAGTCCCAGCACCTGGACGGTCGGCACGTAGTTGACGAAGGTCGTCGACACCCATCCCGATTCCTGGAAACTCGAGATACCCTGTCCAACGAAAATCACTGCCAGCGCGTAAAGCAGGATAGATGTTACCGAGAAGAAGGGTCGGATCGGAATTTTGAAGGCCAGCCGGTTGAGGGCCACAAAGGTGATGGCGAGCGCGATCGCACCCGCAATCACGCCGGCGAAAACCGCATGGCGTTCCGCGCTGGCGGTGGCGCCGCCGACCAACGCCTGGAAAAACACGATGGTCTCCGCGCCTTCGCGCATCACGGCCAGAAACGCGGTCAACCCGAGCGCGATCGAAGGGCCGCGGCTGCGCTTGGCGGCTTCAACCTTGGAACGGATGAAGCGATTCCAGCGATCGGCTTGCATCTTCGAGGTAATCCACGAGCTTACGTAGAATAGCGTTGCTGCCGCGAAGAGTTGGAAAATGGCCTCTAGCGTGTCGCTGGTGTTGTCGCCGATAAAGTCGTTTACCCCCCACGCAAGGCCGATACTGACGGCCACGGCGATGAGCGCGCCGGAGTAAATGTCACGCGCACGGCCGCTCTGCCCGGCTTCACGGGTTCCGGCCACCAACGCGATAATCACCAGGAGAGCTTCCAGTCCCTCGCGGAACAGAATTCCGGAGGAATAAAGAAAGTACGGGAGAACAGTCGAGGTCGACTCCATAGTCACATCGGATAGGGCGATTTTCTAATGAGAATGATTCTCAATTGCCGAGATTAGCCCGGGCCCGTCCGCACTGTCAAGCGCGGACGCTGTCGCACTCGGGGTTTGGATCATATATTCAGCCACCGGTCTCCGCCGCGGCGCCTTGCCGCCCAGCCTATCCAGGGTGTAATTTCGACTTGGAAGCGAGGGTCGTAGTGACGTCCCCGCTTCATCGCTTTTATGGGAACCGACGTTCCGTCCGGCACGGTCCGCGCCATCAGAACCGCTGTTGCAGCGTGGTTCGCGTTTGGTGTTGGTTGAGCCACAGATGCGTTGCGGGTATTGCGGCAAACGGGCGGGTTTGGTGCGCAGAACGTGCGCCATATGCGCTCGCGTAGTTGCAATCGTCGAACGTGCGGGAGGCGATGTTGGCCTGGCCGGACTGGTGGACATTTTTGCCGCCGAAGGCCTCAGCCGCGAACAGGTGGATCGCGTATTAGACGCCGATATCGATGGCGGGCCGACCATTCGCGACCGCCTGACCTCGCGGATGACCAACGTGCTGATGCGGCATCTCGGTATGCCGGGGCGCCAGTCGCCGGAGGACGTGCGCCGCGTGCGGCTCAAAATGGGATTGGGCGATAACGAGGGGACCTGGAAAGCGGGAGAAAAGCCGCCCGGCGTGGCTTGACGGGCTTGGCGCCAACGGCAGTTTGATGCCCAATGGACTTTGCCGGCCGGTTATGAAAGCGGCGCTTATGGCCACGAATCGGCCGACGGGACTCAAACCGGCAGAGACTGAGAAGTGACCGCATTGGGCGTGGTTCCCGACATGGATCGCGCCGTGTCCATATACCCAGCGGAGGTTCTGAATGAGCGTTAGCATAGTGGGCGTGATTGGCGCCGGGCAGATGGGCGCCGGGGTGGCGCAGGTGGCAGCACAGGCGGGGCTTAACGTGCTCCTTAATGATATTTCGGAGGATCTTTGCCGGCGCGGCCTCGAAGGCGTCGAACGCAATCTGGAGCGTATGATCCAGCGCGGACGCTTCAAACCGGACGAGCGCGACCGCGTTATCCGCCGGATCGAGACCACGCCCCGGTTCGAGGACTTGGCCGGCGCCGACTTCGTTATAGAGGCGGTGGTCGAGAACGAGGATGCCAAAGTCGCGCTGTTCCAGAAACTCGACAAGGTTTGCCCGCCCGAGGTTATCTTCGCTTCCAACACCTCGTCCATATCGATCACCCGGATGGGGGCGCGGACGAGTCGCGCTGACCGCTTCATCGGGATGCACTTCATGAATC
>JBOHWJ010000178.1:0-5809 GCA_050736495.1 Binataceae bacterium (SeqCode)
GGGCGGGAGGAAGATTCTTGCGCAGATGTACGTGGGCACGGCGGGCGCGCGATTTCCGGAGGATTACGACATGCCGCTTGGCTGGCCGAAACCGTCATGGGGCAAATGGGAGCTGCGCGATGTCGACGTCATCGACGTGCGCAAAATCCCATCGAAAGCCCGCGGTTACTGTTACGGCAAGCGCATCATGTATGTCGACAAGCAATTCTACGGCGCACTGTGGGAAGACCTTTACGACGCTAAGATGAATCTATGGAAAGTCGCGCTGCTGCAGCCGATCGTGCTCAAAGTCCCGCAAATTGGCCCGCAGAACTCGAGTGGCGCGCAGTACTCGCATTACTGGGATATCCAGAACAATCACGCGACCTATTCGGGTCCCGCCGACGGCCACGGCTATGACGTTCTCATCAACCAGGATGCGCCGCAGCAATACCAGGACGTCCAGCGCTACACCACGCCGGGCGGCCTCAACGAGGTTATGCGCTAGCGCGGCTGGCACTTTCGCGCCGCGCTCACTACGCTTCGGACTAAGACGTGACGGTGGAGTCAGAGGTCCCAGATGGCAAGCGTGATCGATGCGGACGGGCATATCACGGAACCGCGCAGCGTATGGCTCGAATATGCCGAGGAGGCGTGGCGCGATCGCGTGTTGCAGGTCGTTCGCGACTACGACGGTATCGACAAACTTAAAGTCGACGGCGAAATCCGCACGCACGAGGGCCGTACCTTCGCCGCCGGATGCGTGCCGGGCGGATTGTCTGATCCCGAAAAGGCGCGCACGCTCTCATGGGACGACTTATCGCCGGGCGGCCACGACCCCTATGCGCGCGCGAAAATCCTCGACGAAGAAGGCATCGAGGTCGCCTTCTTTTACCCCACCGTATGGTTGCTCTACGGCGATATCGCCGACCCTGGAGCGGCGGCGGCGGCCTGCCGCGCCTACAACAACTGGATGGCGGATTTCTGCAAGCCCTTCCCGAATCGCTTCTTTGGCGTTGCCCCGATGCCGCTACAGGACGTCGACGAGGCGGTGAAGGAGCTGCGCCGTGTGGTCAAGCGGCTCAACTATCGCGCGGTGTTCGTGCGGCCCGAGCCGTACAATGGCCGGCGTCTGTGCGACCCCGCCTACGATCGGTTCTGGCGCGAGGCGCAGGAACTCGACGTTCCGGTCGCGATCCATTCGAGCTTCGGCACCAAAATGCCGAATCTTGGCCGCGCCCGTTATAGCGATCCGTTCTTCCTCCATATGGTGTGTCATCCGTTCGAGCAACAGACCGCATGCCTCGACATTGTTTGTGGTGGCGTGTTGGAGAAGTTTCCAAGGCTCAAAATCGCCTTCCTCGAATCGGGCGTCGGCTGGATTGGTTATTGGCTCGATCGCATGGACGAGCATTTCGAATCGATGCGCCATTACGTGCCGTGGCTCAAACGGCGTCCGAGTGAATATTTTCGCGAGCAATGCTTCATCTCGCTCGATCCCGACGAAAACTCACTATCCGCGATGGTCGAATATGGTATCGAAAGCTGCATCGTGTGGGGTTCCGACTACCCCCACTTCGATTGCATCTATCCGGGCGTGCTCAAACGCGTGGAGGCGGCATGCGCGCCGCTCGAGCAGCACGCGCGGCGCAAGATTATCGGCGGGAACGCGCGGCGGCTCTATAATCTCGCCTGACAATCCCGCTCAAAACGATGTCGCGCGAAACGCCGATTAACGCGGACAAAACAGGCACAAAGGAAGGGGCCGGACATGATTGACACGACTGCGCGCTTGCGCCAAATGATCAACGGTTCCGAAATGGTGTTGGCGCCATTCGTCTATGATTGTCTGCAAGCCAAGATCGCCGAACACACCGGCTTCAAGGCAATTTATATGACCGGCTTCGGCACCGCGGCCTCGCGCGGTTTTCCCGATTTGGGCCTGATCACGATGAGCGAGATGGTGCAGAACGTCCGCGCACTCGCGCATGCCGTTAACATCCCGCTCATCTGCGACGCTGATACCGGCTACGGCAATCCGGTCAACGTCTGGCGCACCGTGCGCGAATACGAGGACGCGGGCGCCGCCGCGCTGCATATCGAAGACCAGGTGTGGCCCAAGAAATGCGGCTTCCTCGCCGGCAAGCAGGTCATTCCGATGGAGCAGATGGTGCCGAAGGTGCGCGCCGCCTGCGACGCGCGCCGCGACCGCAATTTCGTCATCATCGCGCGCACCGATGCGCTCGCCGTCAACGGCTGGGATGATGTCGTGCGCCGCTGCCGCGCCTATCGCGAGGCCGGCGCCGACCTGGTTTTCGTCGACGGCATCAGGACTCTCGACGATTTGAAGCAATACTCGTCGAAGCTCGGTGATCTGCCGCTGCTTTATAATGGCGCGCTGCTGCCGGTCGCCGAACTTGCCCGCCACGGTTTCAAGATGACGATTCACACCGGCACTTTCATGACGGCGTACGTGGCAATGCGCGACGCGATGCGCACGCTCAAGGAGACCGGCGTACTCGACATCCCCATCACCGGCCATGCGTTCGGCGAGCTGGTCGAATTGATGGGCGTGCCCGAAACCGAAGCACTCTCAAAAAAATACAGCGGCTAGCGGCGCCGGCTGACCCCCGTTTGCGCCGCTTCAAATATCGAGCGCGAACGAAGGCGTCGAGGCCGCGGCCAAGCACCTTCCCGAGGTGCCCCAGGTCATCCGCATCGATACCAAATAACCGTGGTCAAGAGAGTGCTGGCACTCGCTCCACGCATGGTTCAGCCGCGGCCGGATTTATCTCCATATTAGCCGTTCGCCGCATCGGGGATAGCGGCCGCGCGAAGGTTCGCGCCGGCGTTATGGCCGTTTCGCGCGACCACCTCGCGGCAATCCTCTGCTAATATCCCTCTGCTAATATCGGGACAGGAGCACGAAGTGATGGAAGACCTGTACGAAATCAAACTCTATTTCGCTTACACCAGCCCTTTCACCTATCTAGCGATGGCGCCGGCCTACGCGCTCGAACAGACGCATCGCGTGAAACTTCGCTTCATCGCTTACGGCGTGAATATCCGCAGAGTATATGGCGACGTGCCAACACGTGGCGAGCGTGATCGGCGCAAACTTCATTACCTTTATCTCGACGCGCGCCGCTTCGCGAAAGAGCGTGGCCTCATTATTTATCCGCCGAAAAAAATATATAGCGCGCGACGCGCCTTTTACGGCGGCTTCTGTGCCGGGGACCAAGGTTTGTTCCGCCCGTACGCCGATCGCGTTTTCGAGCGCTTCTGGAAGAGCGAACTCGAGGTCGAGGACCCACGCGCGCTTGCCGCCATCCTGACCGAGGCCGGCGCCGACACCACCAAATTCAATCTTTACACCGAAAACGAAGGGGAGGAAGCTAAACCACGGCTTAAAGCATGCTTCGCCGAAGCCGAACGTGACGGCGTTTTCGGTGTGCCGACATTTGTCGTCGACGGAGAGCTGTTTTGGGGTTACGACCGCGTGCCTTGGGTAGTAAAAAAACTCGATTCGATGAAATTGCGACGATGAGATGAGCGCCGCTTAAGCTACCAAACGCTTGCTTCGTGTTGCGGCGCCGCGTTAAGTTCTTTCCATTATGGAAAGCGAAGAGGAACACGGTATTATGCGCAAACCACCAGCGTTAATCGCGTTTGTTTCTTTTCTAGCGCTCGCCTGGTGCGTCGCGTCGCTGCCAGCCGGCGCGCAGGAAAATTTCCCGGCGCCGGAGCCCATGCAGCAATGGCTCAAGGACACCGCCAATCAGGGTACGATTCCGCCCGGCACCAGCATCAACATGCAGAACTGGCGGCAGTACAAGCAGTTCATGCCCTACGGCATGCAGATGCTGTTCGCAGGCAAGTATTTCTGGAAGATGCCGGCGGACGTGTCGATGGCGGTTGGTCCCACGGTCGTACTGCCGCTACCCAAGGGTTATGTCGAGGCGAGTGAGAAGTACGGCGCGCAGACCTCGGTCGGCACTACCGCCAGCGGACACCATTTCGTTCAGGGCTATGTCGCCGGCGAGCCGTTTCCGAATCCGCAGGAACCGGACAAGGGCTACAAACTGCTCGCCGACGTCTGGTTCTCGTACGTGCCCAATCTGTACGCGCAACAGTTCGATCATCCGGGCGTGAGCTGCACGCAGGACCGCTTCGGCAGCATCGCCTGTACGACGCTCGTGTGGATCTACCGGCAGGTCGGCTACAACACGGACCCTGGCGTCCCGATGAATCTGCCGCAGGCGGGTGATGCCTGGTACACCGAATGGTTTATGGTGGAAACCCCCGAGCAGTCCAAGTACACCACCAACTTGACGGTGTTCCACAAGAATCCCGAGAAGTGGGAAGACGACTACGTATTCGTTCCGGCGCTACGCCGTTCGCTCCGGCTCGCGGTCAGTGCGCGTTGCGCACCGGCGGCGGGCAGCGATTTCGTGCTCGACGACTACAAGACGGTCGGCTTCAATGGTGGCCTCGCGCTGTTTCGCGCCAACTATCTCGGCCATCGCAAGATTCTGAATATGCTCGATGACTACACGATGGAGACCGGCAACTTCCCGCAGGACTGGGACATGCCGCTTGGATGGCCCAAGCCGTCATGGGGCAAGTGGCAGTTGCGCGACTCCGAAATCATCGACGTCCGCCGCATTCCGTCCGAGGCGGCCGGTTACTGCTACGGCAGCCGCATGATGTACGTCGATTCTCACTTTCATTATGCCAACTGGATCGACATCTACGATGCCAACATGGCGCTGTGGAAGCTGTTCTGGATCGGACCGCGCGCTGCCGACGTGCCGCAAATCGGACACGTCACCACCAATTCGACCAGCGCCGCCGCCTGGGACCTGCAGAACGATCACATGACGATCGTGTCGACGGTTGACGGCAAAGGCGTTGGACCGAGCTTCAACAGCAACGCGTCCAAGGAGTATCACGATTACGTCAAGTACTGTTCGCCCAGTGGCTTGATGCAGATCATGCGCTAGCCTGGCGAGCTTCCAAGCCTTAAGGGCGGAGACGCGCATTGCGTTTCCGCCCTTTCTTTCTTCCCTTTAAAAATCCGCTGCACCAGGGGTCCGTGGCTACGCGAGGGTAATGACGCGTGCTTTCAAGCCGCGGTCCGGCGGGGGATGCTCAAAGTTCAGGGCTGCTCGGGAGAAACGATTCGCCCATCAGGTAGGCGTCGACCGCGCGCGCGCACTCGCGGCCTTCCCAAATCGCCCATACCACCAGGGATTGCCCGCGCCGCGCGTCGCCTGCCGCGAACACGCCCGGCAGGCTCGACGTGTAGTTCTCGCACGCGACATTGCCGCGCTGGTCGAGCTTGAGCCCCAACTCCGCGATGATGCCGTCGGGCTCGGGGCCAAGAAAGCCGAGCGCCAGCAGCACCAGGTCGCATTCGAGCACGAATTCCGAACCGGGGACTTCCTCCATCACCATGCGGCCGTTGTCGCGTTTCCAGTTGAGCCGCACGCCGTGAAGTTTCTTGACCCGGCCGTCTTCGCCCGAGAAATATTTCGTGTTGATGCTCCAGTCGCGTCGCACGCCCTCTTCATGCGAGGTCGACGTGCGCAGGATCATCGGCCAGTCCGGCCACGGCATCTCGGGCGTGCGCCTCTCCGGCGGCATCGGCAGCAGTTCGAACTGGTGGACGACCTCCGCGCCTTGGCGATTTGACGTGCCAAGACAGTCCGAACCAGTGTCGCCGCCGCCGAGGATAATAACCTTGCGGCCCTTGGCGATGATCGAACTCTCGGGCGGGTCGGCGTCGCCGGCGTTGCGCTTGTTCTGCTGCGGCAGGAATTCCATGGCG
>JBOHWJ010000179.1:0-8299 GCA_050736495.1 Binataceae bacterium (SeqCode)
GTCTTTGAGCTCGTCTTCGAATTTCTTGCGATTGTTCGCCATAACGCGATCAGCTTTCCCGCGCGATCGTGCGGGCGCGCAGGCGTCCGCGATTAAGCGTGATATCGAGTTCGTCGCCGACTTCGACGCCAGCGGCATCCACCGCCGGGTGGCCGTCGCGCCGGTTGATAACGACCGCATAGCCGCGCTCAAGCACGCGCAGCGGCGAGAGCGAATCGAGCCGTCCCGCCAGGGCCGCCAACTCCATGCGCTGGGTATCGAGCGCCGCCGCCATCGCGGTCTCCAGGCGTGTGCCATCGCTCGCAACCGTCGCGCGGCGCGCGGCGAGCGCGCGCTTGAAGCTCGGCTCGCCTAGCCGCGCGCCCGCACGCCCGAGCATCAGCCTGAGCGGGTTTGTGCGCGCGGCCATCACCTGCCCGAGCCTGAGCGCGAGCCGGCCCACGATCAGGCGCCGTTCGCGAGCCGCCGCCAGCGGGTTGCGCAAGCGGCCGCCGAGTTCACGCAACAGACGGCGCAGATCTTCCAGTCGAAAACGTATCACGGCGTCGAGTTCGCCGGCCGCCTCGTCGAGCCGCTGACGCGCCTGGCGCACCTGGTTGGCGGGGTCGCGCAGGCGCACGCTCAGATGGCCGAGCTGACGGCGATGGGTGGTCAACGCGCTCAAGATGGCGTCGGCGAGCGCGGCCGCGGTCTTATCGAGGCTGGCTTGCAATTCAAGCTTGCCCGGAACCACCATTTGCGCCGCCGCAGTGGGTGTGGGCGCACGCTTATCGGCGGCTAAATCAGCGATGCTGTAGTCGATTTCGTGGCCGACCGCCGACACCACCGGAATGGCGGAGCCATAAATCGCGCGGGCGACCACTTCCTCGTTGAAGGCCCACAAATCCTCGATCGAGCCGCCGCCGCGGCCGACGATTATTACTTCGGCGCGGCCGTCGCGATTGAGATCGTCGATAGCCGCGGCGATTTGTGCGGCAGCGCCTGCGCCCTGCACCAACGCCGGTCGAATAATCACGTGCAGATTAGGATAGCGCGCGAGCATGACGGTGAGCATGTCGCGCAGGCCGGCGCCGCCCAACGCGGTGACAATTCCAACCGTCTGGGGCAGGAACGGCAGCGGCCGCTTGTGCGCTTGCTCGAACAATCCTTCCTGGCCCAGCCGCCGTTTGAGCTGTTCAAAGGCGAGTTGCAACGCGCCCAGACCGCGCGGCTCCATCTCCTCGGCATAGAACTGAAGCGTGCCGCGCGTCTCGTAAAGGCTGACGCGGCCACGCATCACGACTTCCATGCCGTCGTTGACTTTGAAGCGCAGCCGGCGGTAAGCCGAGTTGAACATCACGACGTTAATCGCGCAGCGCTCGTCCTTGAGGGTGAAATAGAAATGGTTGGAGGGGGCGACGCGGGCGTTGGAGATCTCGCCCACCACCCAGCATTCGTCCAGATGGAATTCCAGCGCTTCGCGCACCATCCGGACCAGTTGGGTGACGTTGAGCGCGGAGCGTTGTTCGCCGCGCAGCGAAAGCTGAAGCTGCCCGCCCATATTTCAGCAAATTATCAGAACGGCCGCGCGCAAACCTAGCCAGCGCGTTTCAGACGCAATACATGGCCGTCGCTACTGATTGGCGGCGGTATCCGCCGACGGCGCCGCCTCATTGCGCACCAGCACGGTCTTGTACTTGCTCCAATGCTGCAGGATGCTCAGTGCCTTTTCGAGTTGGACGTCCTTTTTCGGCTTCTCGGGCTTGGCTTTGGATCGCGGCGCGGCCGGCGGTTGCGCCTCGGAAGGCGCCGCGTTGCCACCGCCATTGTTGGCCGGCTCCGTATGCTGCCGCTGGTTGTTCTTGAAATGATGCAGGAGGTCGCTCTCGTGAATCTCTTCGTCGGTATCGATAGTGGTGCCTTGCTCCTGCTCGAGCATCGCGAGCGTCGGCTTGGGTGGCTCGACCACAACGTCCGGAGTTATGCCGACCGCCTGGATCGAGCGGCCGTTGGGGGTATAGTAACGTGCCGTCGTAAGCCTCAAAGCCGAGTCGTTGTCGAGCGGCAGGATGGTTTGCACGGAGCCTTTGCCGAAGGTTAGCGTGCCCTCGATGATGGCGCGGCGGTGGTCCTGCAGGGCACCCGCGACGATTTCGCTGGCACTCGCGCTGCCGCCGTTGACCAGCACCACCATCGGGAAGTCTGAGAAGTCCTTCTTCTTGTGCGCGAAGTACTTCTGCTGCTGATTCTCGAGCCGGCCCTGCGTGTAGACGATCAGCCCGCCATCAACAAAGTCATCGGAAACCCCAACCGCCTGATTGAGTAAGCCGCCCGGATTGTCGCGCAGATCAAGCACCAGACCCTTAACACGGCCGTGGCCATCCTTGCGGAAGGTATTGATCGCCTTCTGGACGTCATCATTAGTGCCGTCCTGAAAGGTCGTGATCCTGATATAGCCGAAGCCGTCCTTGAGCATCTTGGCTTTGACCGATTTAATCTGGATCACATCGCGCGTGACGGTGATGGTAAAAAGATCGGGGATGCCCTCGCGGTGAATGGTCAGGTGAATTTTGCTGCCCTTGGGACCACGCATCATTTTGACCGCGTCGGTGAGCGTCATACCCTTGGTGAAAGCGTCGTCGATCTTGACGATTTGGTCACCGGCCTTGACGCCGGCGCGATAGGCCGGGGTATCCTCGATGGGCGCGACCACGGTGAGCATGTCATTGCGCATCGTGATTTCAATGCCCAGACCGCCGAAGCTGCCGCGAGTCTCGACTTCGAGATCACGATAGAGATCAGGGGTCAGGTAAGCGCTATGCGGGTCGAGCGATGAGAGCATACCGCTGATCGCGCCATTGACGAGCTTCTTGGTCGATACCGGTTCGACGTAGTTTTTCTGCACGATGGCGAGCACATTGGCGAAGGTCTGCAGCTCCTTGTAGGTATCGTCGGGGAGTGCCTGCGCCCGCTGCACCGCGAGGTCGCCGATAACGAAGAAGCATACGACCAGCGCGATCGCCATAGCGATGATCAATCGGTTGCGTTTATTCGATGACATCCGAGACCCGCCTGACTTCAATTGAACACGCACGCGGTCCGGCGCCTTGAGCCGGCCGTCCGCGTCCTATCCTTCCTTGGAATTAACCAGCTCCTGCAGAGCGTCATGAATTTCCGAATTGGACCAATCATAGGGACCGAGGTGATGAGCGACAATTCGGCCCTGCTGATCGATAATGAACGTCTCCGGAATACCGCTCACACTATAGGCCTCGCCGACGGCGTTCCTGGGATCGAGCAGAACGGTGAAAGTAAGGCCATTTTGCTTGACGTAAGGGATGACCGCCTTGGCCCCGGCGACATCCTGGCTGACGGCGAGAATCACGAAGTTCCCGTCCTTGTGGAATTCCTTGTAAAGCGATTCTATCGAGGGCATCTCTTCGCGGCAGGGCGGACACCACGTCGCCCATATGTTGAGGAATACCACTTTACCGCGCAAGGAGGAGAGTGAAATCTTTTGTCCCTTGAGGTCGGTCAGGGTGAAACCGGGCGCCATTTCGCCGGCCGGCACGGGCGGCGTATCGACCTTGGTCAAGCCCGGCGCGGTCGCGATCGCACCCGCGTCCTGAGTCGAGGAAGAAACGCTTTGGCCGGGGAATTCGACGAAAACGATAAGCCCCAACGCGGCCAGTAGGATCACGACGGCGATGGCGGACAGAATTTTGCCGCTGCGTCCCATCTCAGGCTCTGATCGCCTCCTTCGTCACGGTCGCGGACTTCTGTGCGGACGACCAGTACCACGCCGCAGCTCCCACCACCATCATCACGATAGAAATAAGCTGCGCCTCGCTGAGTCCCCGGAGAACGCGCGGATTGATCCGCACGAATTCGACCAGAAAGCGGGCCAGCCCAGCCAGCATTAGATAAAGGTAGAGTATTCGGCCATCAACATTGACCTTTTTGCGCAGCGACCACAACAGGCAGAAAATCGCCACGTACATGACCACTTCGTAAAGCGGCGTCGGCTGCACGCGTACGCCCGGATAAAATCCCGAGACCAATTGATACTGGCTGTTGAGCTTCAGTACCGTCTCACTGTTCCAGCCGACGATCGCGTGCGGATAGGCCATCGCCCACGGCAACTTCGACGGTAACCCCCAATCGCCGTCGCCCGACAATTGGCACCCCATGCGGCCGAAGGCCTGCCCCAGGATAAGCGCTGGCGCACACATGTCGGTGGTGACGAGGAAGCCGATTTTGTAATGACGGGCGACCAACCACGCCGCGATGACGCCGCCAAAAAAACCGCCGTACCATACGAAACCCGCGCCCGAGAAAATTATCGACCACGGATTGGCCATGTAAAGCGGCCAGTTGTCGAAGACGTCGTAGAGGCGTGCGCCCGCAAGGCCACCAACGGCGCCCCATACCACCAGTGCGGTGGCAAAGTCGGTAGTATAGCCGCGGCGCTTACATTCGCTGGAGATGACGAGGTCGCCGACGATAAAGCCGAGCGCCATCATCAGGCCGTAGCTATAGACGCTGATCGGCCCGATTCGTAGCAAAACAGGGATCATATTCCTTTGCTGTCAACCTATAGTATGACGGCCCCGCACGCGAGACCATCCGCCGTCCGCACCGCCTGGGCGCTTGCGAGAGCATGGCCCGGAATTATAGGACGCATATGTGCGGGCAATTGTTCAACGGGTGAGCGCGGCCGAAGTCCGCGTGAGTGAACGGACCACCGGCAAAATCGGCCGCGGCTTCATGGTGCTGCTCGGGGTCGGCCGCGGCGATACCGAAGCGGACGCCGAATTTATCGCCGACCGCGTAATTGGGCTGCGCGTGTTTGCCGACGCGGCCGGGAAAATGAATCTCGCGCTGGCCGCGGTCGGCGGCGACTTGCTGGTGGTCTCGCAATTCACGCTGCACGCCGACAGTAGCCAGCGCCGTCCGTCCTTCATCGGCGCGGCGCCGCCCGAACAGGCCGAACGGCTCTATCAATACTTTCTCTCGCTAGCCCGTGAGCGCGGTGTTAAGGTCGAGGCTGGCGAGTTTGGCGTTCACATGGACGTTCACCTCGTCAACGATGGCCCGGTGACAATTATTCTCGACAGCCGAAATCGATAGACACTATGGCACGGGCAGGCTTTTACGCGGTCGAGTCGGGCAAAATCTCCTTCCGGCGCGACGGCAACTGGTACAGCGACGAAGAGCGCATCGACAATCCTCGTATCGCGCTGCTGTTCAGCAGGAGCATCCGGCGCAATCCCGACGGCAGCTACTATCTGCAAGTCGCCGAGGAGCGGGCAACGATAGCGATCGAGGATACGCCGTTCGTAATCAAATCGGTGGAAGACGACGGCCGGGGCGGCTTCGTCCTGATACTCAACGACAACGAACGCGAGGCACTCGACCCGACCGCGCTCGAGGTCGCGCGCGACAACGTGCTCTATTGCCACGTCAAGGATGGCCGCTTCCGAGCACGCTTTTTGCGCAACGCCTACTATCATTTGAGCAACAATTTCCTAACCGACGACGGCAAGACCTTTTCCATCGTTATCGGCGATCGCCGCTATCCGATTCGGCGGGCGCCGCGTGACGGCGACGCCGCTCGCCACGCCAGCTCGTGAAGCCGGCCGAAGGCGAACCCGCTTTCCACGTCGTCCTGGTGCGGCCGGAGATTCCGCAGAATTCGGGCTCGATTGGGCGTCTGACGGCGGCGACCAAAACCCGTCTACACTTAGTCGGTCCGCTCGGCTTCTCGCTCGAAGATCGTTATTTGAAACGCGCCGGGCTCGATTACTGGCCGTTCATTGATTTACGCACGTATTCCGGCTGGGACCAGTTCGAGGTCATCCACGACGGCAGCGGTTCGCGCCGCTTCAAATTTTTCTCGACCCACGCAACCAAGTCCTATCTCGCGGCCACGTACCGGCCGGGCGATTTTCTCGTCTTCGGCAGCGAGACGCGCGGATTGGGCGCGGAGTTCCTGTCGACGCGAGCGGAAGATTCGTACCGGATTCCGATTTTCGAGCCCGGCGTGCGCAGTCTCAATCTCGCCAACGCGGCGGCGATCGTATTGTACGAGGCCCTGCGCCAATGCGGCGCGCTCGACGGCGCCTGAAAACGCTCTGGCCTCGCATGAAACTTCATCGGATGATGGCGTGGGCATCGCGGACACGCCGATCCGCGCAAGCCTTTCAGCCGCACAATTTTCGCATTGGGCCTAAAAAACAAAGCGCATGGCTGGCCATTGATAACGACTACCATGCGCCTGAGTTTCACGTGTATGAGTGCCGCGAACGCGCGATCGCGCACATGCCCGTGATGCTAATGCTTACGCACCGAACAGGTGCCGCAACCACTGCCGCATCCCCCGCCCGCGCGCGGCGCCGATGCGACGCCGATGGAATAGCCTTCCGTCTCGAGTTCTTCAGCGGTGACCCATTCAAGCTCCGAACCGATGAGACAGTCACAGTGGACGCAGTAGCGGCGCTCCTCGCCGTCAACGTAACCGACGTAGGCGAGTACGGTTCGCGCGCAATTGCCGCACGGCGCGGTGGGAAAGGACGATAAGCTGAGCACCGGTTCGCGCATAACGATCAATCCTTTATAGTAGACTTCGATACTCAGGCAACCCAAATCGTCGCTTGAACCCATACGCACTGGTATGCGATTAAAAGCGGCACAAGCGCTGAACAACATATGCGCCCGTCGACATTATCCACCCATGGCAAACGGCAGAGAACCCGCTCACGGACAGGTCAGCCGTAGTGCTCGGGGAAGCCGGACCAAGGCGCAAGGAAGCGGCTGCGGGGGTAAGCGCGGATGAAGCCCTACGTGGACGGGACTGAACAGTTGGTCGTCGAAATCCACGTGCGCGACATCGAGCGCTCGCGCGACTTCCTGGAGACGTTCGGCTTCGACGTCATCCGCGACGAGGGCGACTTCATCGAGCTAAAATGGGAGCACAGCCGGTTGTTCCTGGAACAACTGCATGGAGCGCCCGCACCGCCCGCCGACCCCATCGCAAATCTTCGCGTCATGGTGCCAAATGTCGACGATTACTGGGCGCGCGCACAAAAGCTTGGCGCACGCATCGTAAGGCCAATCGAAGACCGCTATTATGGCCTGCGCGATTTCACCATCGCGGGGCCCGACGGTCTCGCGCTGCGCTTTGCCACCCGCCTGAACGACGTCAAATAGCTGCCGCTGGGGACATTGCCCGGTCATTCCCGTGATTGGCTTCGCTAAACGCGATCGGTGATGGCGCGGGCGGCTAGCGCCCCGACGAAACGCCGCCCGCGGCGCTCGCGCCGTAGCGCTCGCGCACGTAATGGAGCGCGCCTTCGCGCGTGGTGATAGTGCCATCGAGATGCTGGTCCTCGACGTCGGTGAGAATCGCTTTGAACTCCGGCCCCGGCTTGAAGCCCAGCGCGATCAGGTCGTTGCCGTCGATCAGGCGCGGCGGCCGTGTTGCGGGCGCGCCCATTTCGGCCAGCGCCCGCGCGCAAAAGTGGTAAAAGCCGAGATTGGAGCTCGACGCGAGCGCGTCGAGGCGCGACAGTTCGAGCAATTCGTCGAAGCCGTCCTCGGCCAGCATCCGCTTGAGCGTCGCCGCGCGCATCCGCGGCGCCATGCACAGGCGCAGATGGTAGCGTACCAGGTAGCCGACGCGTTCCTGCGCGAAGCGCGAGCGCCGCAGCCGCCGCATGATATCCGCGCCAATTTCCGCGCCCTGCTCGGTATGGCCATAGAAGGTGGTCTTGCCGTCGGCCACGGCACGGCATCGCGGCTTGGCGATATCATGTAGCAGCACGCCGAACGCGAGCGTTTCGGTGCATCCCGGCGCCAGCATCGAGAGCGCCAGCCGCGTATGGCGATAGACGTCGCCCTCCGGATGGAAGTTCTCGGGCTGTTCGCATCCGCGCAATTCGAGCACTTCGGGAATCACCATTTCGGCAAGGCCGCTCTCGACCAGCAAATCGAGACCACGCGCCGCGCCGCCGTCGGTCATGATCGCGACCATCTCTTCGCCGACGCGCTCGGCCGCGATATTCGCGATAGCTGGTGCGCTGCGGCCAATCGCCCGCCAGGTCGCCGGATCGATTGAAAAATTGAGCCGCGCCGCGAATCGCACCGCCCGCAGCATCCTGAGATGATCCTCGGCGAAACGCTCGTCAACGTTGCCGATCGCGCGGATTACGCCAGCGCGCAGATCGCGCAGTCCACCGACCAGGTCGATTATGCGATTGGTCTCCGGGTCGAAGTACATCCCGCCAATAGTGAAGTCACGGCGGGCCACGTCCTCTTCGAT
>JBOHWJ010000180.1:0-5109 GCA_050736495.1 Binataceae bacterium (SeqCode)
CTTCCATGAGAATCCGGTGCTCGTGGGTGCCGATGGCAGGCGCATCGAGGGTCGGGCCGAGGTGCGACGTTGTTACGAGGCGTCGTTTGCCTCGTTTCCCGACGGCCGTTGCCAATTGCGCATGTGCAGCGGCAACGACGGCCGCGCGGTGGCGGAGTCGCGGTTCGCGGGGACCCGGCGACGCGACGGCAACCGGATAGAGGCGATCGGGGCGGAGGTGCTTGAGATTGTTGACGGCAAGATCAAGGAGATCCGCGACTACCACCAGCGCGTAAGTGCAGCACCTGCAGCCCGCGCGGCCGTGGTAGAGGCTGTGCACTAACCTTGAGCTGCCATGACCGCGACTTGATGACCCGCGGCCTCTTTTCAAACGTACTGACTGACTCAGGCTGAGGTAGGAGGATCAGATCATGAGCGGGACGACCGAGGAGCTTGAAGGTGGCTGTCTGTGCGGTGCGGTCCGGTTTGTCGCGACCGGTCAGCCGAAGGGTATATATTGGTGTCATTGCCAGAGTTGTCGAAGGCATACTGGCGCGCCGGTCGCTGTCTTCGCGGTATTCGACTGCGAGGCTTATACGGTTACCAAAGGCGAGATAACCAAGTTCGATTCCACACCCCGGAGAACTCGCCGCGGATTTTGCGCCCGGTGCGGGTCAACTTTGACTTGCGAAACTCTCCCCGGGCCGAGGGAAACGCATTTTCATGTCGGTGCGTTTGATCAAGCCGCGCAGCTTCAGCCGACAAGAAAGCAGTACTTTGCCGAGGAGCGTCTTCCGTGGTTTCACATCGGCGAGGAATAGAGACCACTTGGTCCTCGCGTCGGGAGATGCTCAGCGTGCACCCTCGGCAATGGGGGCCTAGCTAGACAGTTCGTCGACAGTGGCCGAAGAGTCGCCGCGGAGTCATTTTTCAACGGCTCTCAGCCCGCGCGGCGGTTGCTCGGACTCGGATCCATGAAGCCATGCGCTGACCTGTCAATTGCCAAGCACAGCGTTCCGCAATAGCACCAAGCCGTTCAGCTTCGTGACAAAACCGATTCAGAAACTGGCGGGTTTCTCTATCGGCAATCCCGCACCTTTCCACTCAGGAAAGCCGTCTTCAAGCCGCCTCGCGCTAAAGCCACGTTTGCGCAGCTCCGCAACCGCCTCATAAGAGAGCACGCAGTACGGCCCACGGCAGTAGGCCACGATCTCCTGCTCGCGGGGTAGTTCCCGCAGCCGGCGCTTGAGCTCGCCAAGTGGCAGGTTCATCGCGCCGGGCAGATGGCCGGCGGTAAACTCTTCAGGCGGTCGGGTATCGATCACGGTGACCAGTCCGTCGCGCATGCGCCGCAGAAGTTCCTTGCGTGATATCGGTTCGAGATTGTCGCGCTCCCGGAAATAACTGTTGAGTATCTTTTGAACCGCGCCGACATTGCGCTGCGTCACCCGGGACAAGGCACCGAGTAGCACGGCCACTTCCGGGTCGACCAGCGTGTAAATTACGCGCTTCCCGTCGCGGCGCGCTTCCACCAGGCCGAAACGTCGCAGTTGTTGAAGATGTTGCGAGGCGTTGGCGATGGTGAGGCCGCTTAGACCAGCCAACCCCTCGACACTGCGTTCGGCCTGAGCAAGCAACTCGAGGAGTTCGAGGCGGTGCGCCGAACCGAGGCCGCGAGCGACGGCGGCCAGGTGTTCGAACATTACACGTTTTGGGTTCTGGCTTGACATGGTGACCGAAGGACCTTACTCTTCGATTCAAGAGATTGATTGATTGTTTGATACAAGTCAACAATGGCGATCAACGAAGCGACCATAAGGCTCGGAGCATTTATAGGCGTCTTCACCGCGATGGCGCTCTGGGAGGCGGCCGCGCCGGTCCGGACCAGGTCCCATTCGAGGTTCAGGCGCTGGCCGAGCAACCTTGCGGTCGTGGCGTTGAATACGGCCCTCATCCGGATTCTGCTTCCAAGTACGGCTGTGGCTTTGGCGCTGCTCGGAGCCAAGCGAGGTTGGGGATTGCTCAACAACCTGCCGCTTTCGCCGTGGATTGCGGTTGTTGCGTCGATCGTCCTGCTCGACGCCGCGATCTATTTGCAGCACATAATGTTTCACGCGGTGCCCGCGCTTTGGCGGGTGCATCGTATGCATCACGCCGACCTCGACTTCGATGTGACCACGGGCGCGCGTTTTCATCCAATCGAGATCATTCTCTCCATGCTGATCAAGTTTGCTGTGGTAGTCGCGCTGGGAGCGCCCGCACTCGGCGTGCTCATCTTCGAGGTCGTGCTGAATGCGACCTCGATGTTCAATCACGGCAATGTTCGCATCCCCGTCCGGTTGGATCGCTATCTTCGATGGCTCCTCGTCACGCCCGACATGCATCGCATCCATCATTCGATCTTGGTCGGCGAGACCAACAGTAACTTCGGCTTCAACCTGCCCTGGTGGGATCGCTTGCTCGGAACCTATCGCGATCAACCCGCCGCTGGCCATGACGAGATGACCATCGGGATCGAACAGTTCCGCATAGCGCGCGAATTGTGGCTTGACCGGATGCTGCTGCAGCCGTTCTGCGGCCCTGCCGGCGCATACTCGATCACATGGAGGAGCGCGGCATGAACAAGCGCAGTTTGGGGTCTTTCGTCTCGTTGTCGTGACGGCGCTGCTCGCAGCGAGTCGTGTGGCTCGCGCTCCATTATGTCGCGTCGGATTGGGTTTTCAGGCGCGCCGGCGAACGACTGGCTCGGCTGATGCGCGGAGTGGAAGAGGAAGGGTGGCGCTTCGTTGCCTTCGTCCGGCTGGTGCCGCTGTTTCCATTCAATCTTGTGAATTATGCCTTCGGACTGACGCGAATCCGGCTTGGTGAGTATGTGCTTGCCTCCTTCATGTGCATCATAAACCGCACTTGGTTTGTTGAAGCGGGACAGGGCTGTCATCGGCAAAGAAATGCTAGCAGGCTGAATACCCGGTATTCGCAGCCGAGAAGGTACGTCCGCATAGCAGCCGGCGCCATTCCTCTGAAGACGTCTCGCGGCCGGTCGTGACTTCTGGCTGACTCTTTCACGCCGATCCTGGTTTCGGTTGATCGCGCGGTTAAAATAGGCATATTAGAGATATCTTTTACTTGCGCCTTAACGAGCGGGACTAGGCGGAGGAGCGATGCATACGGAAGCTTCTGTAAGCGACAGGTTGGGTGCCGAACATCATCGATTGGAAGCATTGTGGAAAGACGCATGCGGCGCGATGGAGCGGCAAACACCCTCGCATTTAGCCATCAAGTCTTTCGCCGACGGACTTCGCAGGCACATCCGGGATGAGGAAGACGTGCTTTTCCCGGCTTTCGAGGAACACACCGGGATGAATGCGCAGGCCGGTCCGACCGCGGTGATGAGGATGGAGCATCGGCAACTCGAGGCGTTGCTGATGGATTTGGCGGCGGTTTCCGCGGGTAACGCGGTGAGCGAAAGTAAAACGCAAGCGGCGCTCTCGCTCTTGCTGGGGAATCACGACGCCAAGGAAGAAGGCATGCTTTATCCGATGATGGACCGTGCCTTCAAAGCTGATGTCAGAAGCACGCTGCTTGCCCGCATCGAGACATTTCGTCAGACGGATTAACCGTGACCCAACGCCATTTAGCCGCATGGTTTCGCGGTCAGCGCGAACGCGCCGGCCGTGTTTCCTTTGGCGATCCACTCAGGTGAAATAAAAAGGGCGCGCCCTTGGAGCCAGATGGTTGTGCGCACGTTAGGATGGATCCTGGGTTCGCTCTCGCCGCTTGAAGTTTTGCGCGGGATGGCGGACATGTCACTGCGATGGTGGTGGCGAGTCTCGCCGCTGATCGCGGTTACGAAGCTGTTACTGCTCGGCTTTGTTGTCTGGGGAATCATTGATATTGCGAGCGCACCGGGCAAGGGCTTTGTCTTAAGCGCCGGTGGCGCTCTGGGGTTGTTCGCGCTCAGGCGGCGCGGGCCCAAATGATGAGCCGGGGGCTTCTTGCGTCCAGCGCCGGAGCGCAATCGGTCTTGAAATCGCGCGCGAAGGTTCGCGGTTCGCTTGACGCTCGCGGATAAAGATATATTGTCGATACATCTTAATGACGCAAACCAGCGCGGCCGGCAGTGAATGACGCGGGTCACGCATGCGTGTGCGGAGAGGGTTGGCAGCCGTGACCGAGCAAGAGATTTTGCAAGCCCTTCATCAGGTGAATGACCCTGAAGTGGGGGTCAACATCGTCGACCTCGGGCTCATCTACAGCACCGAGATAACGGCGGGGCGGGTGCGAATCGCGATGACTATGACGACGCCCGCCTGCCCGATGCATTCCTACCTCTCGGAGGAGGTGCGGGCCGCGATTCTGAATGAGAGCGAGGACGCTTGTGAGGTCGAGGTCGAGATCGTGTGGGACCCGCCGTGGTCGCCACAGATGATCTCGGATGAGGGTAAACGCCAACTCGGCTGGGCATAAAGCGGTCGCTGACTGATGGTGTGGGCGACGACGGAACGCTCGTGGGTTTTAACGCCACACGGATGTCGAGGAGTGGCGTGTGGCAACGGTTCCAAAGAAGTGTTCACGGCAACGTAACGACGGAGTTACTGACATGGCGGAATACAGCCACGAATGGCTTTGCGGCGCGATCGTCGACAATACCGGCGACGCGATCATTTTCGGCGATGCCGACGGTGTAGTGAGGTTGTGGAATGCCGGCGCTGAAAGGATCTTCGGCTTTCGCGCTGATGAGATCGTGGGCAAATCGATGGATTTAATCATTCCCGAAAACCTGCGCGAGCGGCACTGGGAGGGGTACTATGAAACGATGCGGACCGGACGCACCCAGTACAGCCGCAATCTGTTGGCAGTCCCGGCGATTCGCAAGGACGGGGCGCGCATCTCCATCGAGTTTACCATCGTCATGATCCGGAGTGCTGATGGCAAGCTTTTGGGCCCGGCCGCCATCCTGCGCGAGGTCACGACCCGATGGAACCGCGATAAAGAGACAACAAAGCGGCTGGCGGCGCTTGAAGCGGAGGTGGCAAGGCTGAGGGGCGGAACTAAATCAGCCTCTTAGCGTAAAATCGATCTCGCAGCGAGGTCGATGAGCCGCGCTGAAGCACGTGCGCGGCCCCGCAC
>JBOHWJ010000181.1:0-6548 GCA_050736495.1 Binataceae bacterium (SeqCode)
CTTTCGCCGATGTCCGCTGAATAGGAAGGCGGCGCTGCTCGTTGCAACCGCGGCGAAGCGCCCGTAAGCTCGCCGCATGGCGCGCAAGACCGTCACGATTTACATCGATTACAAAAGTCCCTACGCCTACCTGGCCAAGGATCCGGCCCTCGAACTCGTGCGAGATTTCGATATCGAGCTCAATTGGCTGCCCTATACGCTACAGATTCCGGATTTTCTTGGCACCGTCGAAGAGCGCAATCCACATCAGTGGCGCCGCGTGCGCTATAGCTACATGGACGCGCGCCGGCTCGCTAATCGCCGCGGGCTGACGGTGCGCGGCCCACGCAAAATCTTTGACTCCTCGATAGCCGCGGTCGGGATGCTCTACGCGCAGCGCCGCGGCACTTTCCAGCGCTACAACGATATCGTCTTCGAGCGGTTCTGGAAGCGCGAACTGGATATCGAGGATCGCGAGACGATACGCAAGGTGATCGAGGAGTCCGGCGCGGAGAGCGGTGGTTTTTCCGAATTTCTCGACGATACCGGCCGCCGCGAGCATGCGCTTATATGCCACGAGGCGGAGGAGTTGGGCGTGTTCGGTGTGCCAACTTTCGTCGTCGACGGCGAAATTTTCTGGGGCGGCGATCGCCTCTGGATGGTGCGCGAGAAGCTCGCGGACGTAGCCAAGCCGGCCATTAATTAAGGAGACATCGTGGAAGACCTGGTTTTTGAAAAGGGCGCCGTCGCGACTATCACGGTTAACCGCCCCAAGGCGCTCAACGCGCTCAATCGCGCGCTGCTGGAGGAGATGGCGCGCGTGCTGCGCGACGTCCGCCATGATGCGGCCGTGCGCGTGCTCATCGTGACCGGCGCGGGCGACCGCGCCTTCGTCGCCGGCGCCGATATTGCCGCGATGTCCGAGATGTCGGCGGTCGAGGGACTCGACTTCAGCCGCTTGGGCCATCGCGTGATGCAGAGCTTCGAGGATTTGCCAATTCCCGTCATCGCCGCGGTCAACGGCTTTGCCCTGGGCGGCGGACTCGAACTCGCGCTCGCCTGCGACGTGATAATCGCGAGCGAGAAGGCGCGCTTCGGCCAGCCCGAAATCAACCTCGCGCTGATTCCCGGCTTTGGCGGCACACAGCGCCTGCCCCATCGGATTGGCCATAACCGCGCGCGCGAGCTGATCATGACGGGCGAGATGTTCGACGCCAAGTCGGCCGCGGAATGGGGGCTGGTGAACAAGGTGGTCGCCCTCGACCAGTTGATGCCCGAAGCGCGCAAGCTCGGCGAGAAGATCGCGGGCAAATCCGCGGTCGCGCTGCGTAACGCCAAGGCCGCCCTCAGAGCCGCCTTCACGATGGAAGAGGACGCGGGACTACGCTTCGAGCAGCATGCTTTCGGCTTAACCTTCGCAAGCGCCGATCGGATCGAAGGCACGAAGGCGTTCGTGGACAAACGCGAGCCTGAATGGCAGCACAAATAAGTATAATTCGTGCGCCTCAAATGCCGTTTCTATCGACGGAGCAAACGGTCTAAGCTAAAAGACGTGTACAGAGGCGCCGGCCCCGCACCGATCGCAAGCGGTTAGAGCGCGACGGCGCTCATCCGGGGCTGGCGCGGTTGAGCATGAGATGGTGCCTGAATTACGTGGCGGACCGGTGTGATGGATCTGGAACTGACTGAAGCTCAACGCGGCGCTCGTGATACGGCGCGGCGGTTTGCGCGCGACAAGCTCGACGCCTGGGGCGTCGAAACCGACCGCACGCATCGCTTTCCCGCCGAGGCGATTGCCGAGTTGGGTAAACTCGGCATGCTGGGCGTTTTCGTCCCGGAGCAGTACGGCGGCGCCGGGCTCGACAACGTAACCTATGCGCTCGTGATCGAAGAACTCGCCGTTGCCTGCGCGTCGACCGCGGTCATCGTGTCGGCTCATTCATCGCTCGCGACATGGCCGATACTGGGCCTTGGCACCGAAGCTGATCGGACACGCTATATGCCAAAGATGGCGACGGGCGAATGGATCGGATGCTTCGCGCTGACCGAACCGCAGGCCGGCTCCGACGCCGCCGGACAGAAGACGCGCGCTGTCCGCGAAGGCGACAGCTACGTCATCAACGGCACCAAGAACTTCATCACCAATGGTCCCGAAGCAGCGGTCGCGATCGTGTTCGCAATGACCGCGCCGGAGCATGGGAACCATGGGATAAGCGCCTTTATCGTTGAGACCTCATCACCCGGATGGCAGGTCGTCCGGGTCGAAGACAAGATGGGCATTCACGGCTCCCATAGCGCGCAGATCACCTTGTCGGACTTGCGCGTGCCGCGCGAAAACCTGTTGATGGGCGAGGGTGAAGGCTTCAAGGTCGCGATGAAAACGCTCGACGGCGGCCGCATCGGAATTGCGGCACAGGCGGTCGGAATCGGACGCGCCGCGGTTGAAGCATCGCTCAAGTATGCGCATGAGCGTCAGACCTTTGGACGTCCGCTCGCGAGCAACCAGGCGATTCAATGGAAGCTTGCCGATATGGCGATGGAGATCGACGCGGCGCGGCTGCTGACACTGCGGGCGGCGGCGGTCAAGGACGCCGGCCAACCGTGCACGAAGCAATCGGCGATAGCGAAACTGTTCGCCGCCGAGGCCGCGATGAAGGCCGCCACCGAAGCGGTCCAGATTCACGGCGGCTACGGTTATACCAAGGAATTCAAGGTGGAGCGCTATTTCCGCGACGCCAAGATCACGGAGATCTACGAGGGCACCTCTGAGGTCCAGCGGCTAGTGATTGCGAGCCAGGTGCTCCAGAACCGGTGAGGGATGCTGTGACGACGAAGCAGGAATGGCTGGAAAAGACCTACAAGCAGGGAACGGAACGGCCGGTGCGGTTTTCGACCGTCTCCGACCTGGAACTGGAGCCGCTCTATACACCCGCGGACGCGGCCGGCGGCTACGACAAGTCGATCGGCTATCCGGGGCAATATCCCTATACGCGCGGCGTGTACGAGTCGATGTACCGGGGACGGCTGTGGACGATGCGGCAGTTCGCAGGCTATGGTCTCGCCGAGGAAACCAACGCGCGCTTCCATTTTCTGCTCTCGCAGGGACAGGACGGGCTCTCCACCGCCTTCGATATGCCGACCCTGATGGGGTATGACGCCGACCATGAGCGCGCGCTTGGCGAAGTTGGGCGCGAAGGCGTTTCAGTTACGTCGATTCACGACATGATGCGCTTGTTCGATCGAATTCCGGTCGGCCGCGTCAGCACCTCGATGACGGTTAACTGTTCGGCTTCGGCGCTGCTCGCGATGTACCTGGTCAACGCGGAGCGTCAGGGAGTGCCGTGGGAACAGGTCAGCGGCACCATCCAGAACGACATGCTGAAGGAATTCACCGCGCAGAAGGAGTGGATCTGTCCGCCCCAGCCGTCGCTGCGCATCGTCACCGACATGGTGGAGTTCTGCGCGCGCAAGGCGCCGCGCTTTCATCCGGTATCGATTTCCGGGTACCATATCCGCGAAGCCGGCTCGACCGCCGTGCAGGAACTCGCGTTTACCATCGCCGACGGACTCTGCTATGTGCGGGACGCGGTCGACCGCGGACTCGATGTCGATGATTTCGCGCCACGGCTTTCGTTCTTCTGGGATCTCCACAACGATTTTTTGGAAGAAGTAGCGAAGCTGCGCGCGGCGCGTCGGATGTGGGCGCGGCTGATGAAAGAGCGCTTCGGCGCAAAGAATCCGCGCTCGATGATGTTGCGCACGCATGCCCAGACCGCCGGGGTTTCGCTCACCGCCCAGCAGCCGATGAACAACGTCGTGCGCGTCGCCATCCAGGCGCTGGCCGGCGTGCTCGGCGGCGTCCAATCGATGCATACCAACTCGATGGACGAGACCCTGGCGCTGCCGACCGAACAGGCCGTGATGGTGGCGTTGAGGACGCAGCAGATTATCGCCGAGGAGACCGGCGTAACCAACACGATCGATCCGCTGGGCGGCAGTTACGCGGTCGAGGCGCTCACCGATCGGATGGAACGCGAGGCGATGACGTATATCCGCAAAATCGACGAGATGGGCGGAATGCTCAAGGCCATCGAGACCGGCTATCCGCAGCGCGAAATCGCCGAATCCGCGTTTCTCTACCAACGCCAGTTGGAGCAGGGCATCAAGACCGTGGTCGGCGTCAACAAGCATCAGATTCCCGAAGAAATTCCCATCGAGATGCTCAAGATTGATCCGGTGCTGGAGGAGCGGCAGATTCAGCGCGTGCGCAAGATGAAGAGCGAGCGCAACGCTGTCGCCGTGCGCGAGGCGTTACAGCGCGTCGGTGAGGCCTGCCGCTCGGGCGACAACCTGATGGACCCGATTTGCGCGGCGGTGCGGCGTGACGCCACCGTCGGCGAGATCAGCGACGTATTCCGCGCCGAGTTCGGCGTATACAAAGACCCAGGCTGGATTTGACGTGGCCGAAAACAGACTTCGCATTCTGGTGGCAAAACCCGGACTCGACGGTCATGACCGCGGCGCCAAAATTATTGCGCGTGCGCTACGTGACGGCGGCTTCGAAGTAATCTATACGGGACTTCATCAGACTCCCGAGATGATCGCGGAAGCGGCCGTGCAGGAGGACGTCGACGCGGTCGGACTGAGCATACTGTCGGGTGCTCATATGACGCTGTTTCCCGAAGTGATGCGCTTGCTGAAGGAAAAGGGCGCGAGTGACGTCGCTCTCTTTGGCGGCGGCATCATCCCCGAGGATGACGTAACGAAACTCAAGGAACTGGGTGTCAGGGAAGTATTTACGCCTGGCGCTTCGACCCAGGATATCGTCAAGTGGGTGCACGACAACGTGCAGCCGCGCGAGTAGATGCGGCGAGTGGAATCGAATGGATTTCGAGCTTAGCGACGAGCAGCGTCAGATTCGCGACACGCTCAGGGATTTTGCCGAGCGCGAGATCAAGCCGCATGCGCCCAAGTGGGATAAGGACGGCACTTTTCCACGGCATGTGATCGAAAAGCTCGGCGAACTCGGCTTTCTCGGCGTCGCCTTTCCGGAACAATATGGCGGCGGCGGAGCCGGCACGCTCTCGCAGGTGCTGGTGGTTGAGGGCCTCGCGCGCTACGACGCCGGGCTCGCGCTTTCGTGCGCCGCGCACATGTCGCTCTCGACCGGCCATATCGCGAGTTTCGCCGCCGAGGAGCTTCGCACGCACTACGTGCCCGATATGCTTGGCCTGAAAAAGCTTGGAGCGTGGTGCCTCACCGAACCCAGTTCCGGTTCCGACGCCTCCACCATGAAAACGCGTGCGGCCCGTGTTGGCGACAATTATCGTATAGACGGCGCCAAGATGTTCATCACCAACGGCGGCGCCGCCGACGTCTATGTCGTGATGGCGGTGACCGATGCCAGCGCCGGCCGTTCGGGCGTTTCCAGCTTCATCGTCGATCGCGGCACGCCGGGCCTCAGCACCGGCCGCAAAATCGAAAAGCTCGGTCTCCATTCGTCCGATACCGCCGAGGTGATTTTCGACAACGTCACGGTTCTGGCCAAAAACCTTATCGGTGAGCCCGGCATGGGCTATCGCCAGACGCTCAAGATTCTCGAGGGCGGACGCGTCGGCATCGCCGGATGGGCTATCGGGATCGCGCGTGGCGCGATGGAAGAAGCGGCGGCTTACGCCAAGGAGCGGCGCCAGTTCGGCAAAGCCATCGCGGATTTCCAGGCGATCCAATGGATGATCGCCGACATGGCGACGCGCATCGAAGCGTCGTGGGTGCTGACCTGCCGCGCCGCCGCGCTCAGGGACCGCGGGCGGCCATTCGCGCGCGAGGCCTCGATGGCGAAGCTCTATGCCTCCGAGACCGCGATGTGGTCAACCACCAAGGCGGTGCAGATTCACGGCGGCTATGGCTACATCACCGATTTCCCGGTCGAGCGCTACATGCGCGACGCCAAGCTCGCCGAAATTGGCGAAGGCACCAGCGAAATTCAGCGTATGATAATCGCGAAGTCGTTGTTGCGCGAGGGTTATCCGACAACCTGAGACGATGCGAGTGCATTGCGGATGTGTGGTCCGCGTTGCCCTTCGCGCAACACTTTCAATCATCGAGCGTGGTACCAATTGATTTGGATGTACATATTTCTGGCGCAGATCTTCTCGGCGATCATCTTCCTGCTGGTCCTCGTGGTCGCCCTGAGCGCGCTCTATGCCAACGGCATCAAACCGATGGTGCGCAAGATTCTTTTCCGCCGCGCGATCGGCGCTCTCTCGCGCCGCGGCGAGCTCACACCCGCGCGCCTGCGCGAAGCCGCCGAGCGGTTCAAGATCCCGGAAGAACAGTTGACGAAATTCGGCAAACTGCTGAACACCTACCGCAGCCGCCCCGTTGGCTGAGTGGCGTTACTGCTGCAATTCCTCGCGAATCGAATACATTTTCTGGCGCGCCTCGGAGATATCCGCGTCGAGGTTGTGGCGATGGTTGGCGAACAGGCTATCGGGCGAACCGTCGAGCACCATGAGTGGCTTCATGGCGTCGGCCCTGCCAAGCGGTGTGATGGTTTCGTTGAAGAG
>JBOHWJ010000182.1:0-3176 GCA_050736495.1 Binataceae bacterium (SeqCode)
GATCCGAGAAGCGGCACCTTCAGCGCCGGGCCGAAGATGAACAAGACCCGCGCAGGCCACACCGCGACGCTGCTCAAGGATGGCCGGGTGCTGATCGCTGGTGGACACGACGACAACTCGGCCGAAATTTATGACCCGGCGGCTCAGCACTTTGTGGCGACTTCACGCATGAATGCCAGCCGATACGGCCATTCAGCTACCCTACTGCCCGATGGCACGGTGCTGGTGGCAGGTGGATGGGATCTTAACTACAGAGCGCTTGCCAGCGCCGAGATTTATGACCCGACTCGCGGGAAGTTCAAGCTGGTCGGTACCATGGTGCAGGCCTGTGCTGGGCATACAGCGACGTTGATTTGGGTACCACAAGGAGCCGCTTGGATCAGGCCGACTCCCACGCCCACTTCCAGCCCGGCCGCGACGCCAACTCAAACACCCGCGGCGCCACTGACGCCTGCCGCGACTCTGACGGCAGCGCCGTCCGTTCGGAGTACCATAGGCAGTTTAACTGACTCACCGCTTCGCTAAGAGCCTTTAAGTCCTTGACTTTGAATGAACGTTCATTCACAATAATCCTCAGACAGGCCCCAAAAACGGCCAAATTTCCAAAGGCAAGGTTCAAATCTTTGAACATAGCGGAAAATGGATGCGAGGCCTTAAGCCCAAACTCCACTACGGCCGCCGTTTCGGATACTCCGGAGAGCGATGCTCGGGCCACGGCCGCTTCGCCCATCCGCGAAGAGCGCATTCAATCAGCTCATGAAAACGCCGCTTCGGCCTTCCTGAATGAGAACGTCGAAAAGAAATTGCGGAAAGCTACCGGCCCGACGGCGAGGGGCAAAACTGACGGCGCCGGAAGCAACCCGGCTGTATCCAAATCTGGCGCGCGGCCGCAGTCGAAACGAGCCCTTGGCGCGGTGCTCCAGAAGCAACGCCATGCGTTGAGAATAACGCAGCGCGAACTCGCGAAACGCCTGGGCGTAAAGCCGGCCCATGTCGGCTATCTTGAGACCGACCGCCGCCGCCCGTCGCTCGCCTTGTTGGGCAGAATCGCGACGGTGCTCGGCTTGGAGCGCGAGCGGCTATTTGTCCTGGCTCATCCTGAAGCAAGCGCGCTGCTCTCTTCGAAACGGCCGAGTCCGGTCGCCAGAAACGACCGCGCCTGGGAAGAGTTCAGGCACGACCAAGGTTTGCTCACGCAGTATCAAGTTAAGCCTCGCGAGCTTAACATGCTGAAGCGGGTGAATTTGTTGGGTAAGGTCTCTGCGCCGCGCGATTATTTGTTCATTCTGAACGCCATCCGTCAGGCAATCGACGAAGAATAGATCTCGCTCAGCGATCGCGAATGGGAATCGATAACTGTTGTTGGCCGCCGTCGAGCGCTGGTCAGTGTTTGTGATCTTCCACGCTCGAAGGTTGAGTACTAACCGCTTGCTTTCGAGTAGCATGTTGGCCATGTTTCCACCCGTCCAGATAAGCCGCCAGCGGCCTCAAAGGGCAACCATACGGCTTCAAGGCGGCGACGCTGTCGGGGGGCCGAGGGCACCAGCAACACACCTGTCTCCGACATCATAAATCCTTCGACCAGCTTTAACGGTCCCGATGCGATCATCTTTGACCGCGCCGGTAATCAATTGGTATCGAATTGTTTCGCCGATACCATGATCAGATTCGCCACTGTGGCATAGGCACGAGCGGCATTAAGTCCTGGTGAGCGGCAATCGGAGCCACTCGACCCCTTCGCCGCGAACAGTGAGCAGTGAGCTTTGCCCGCGGCCGATCGTCTGAGAAAATAGCGCATCGCAACGGCGGACAGTCTTGACTCTGGACTATGGCCAAGGGTCTATCGTGAACGCGAGATGACGATCGCTTGAGGCGGAGATGACGATTGGGCGAGTGGCAGACGCTGCTGGCGTGAGCATCGACACGCCGCGCTTTTACGAACGTCGCGGCCTTCTCACGAGGCCCCGGCGCAGCCTCACGGGTTACCGGATTTACTCCGACGAGGTGCTCGGTCGTCTTCGCTTCATCCGGGATGCGAAAGCGGTCGGCTTCTCGTTGCGCGAAATCAAGGAATTGCTCTCGCTCGGAGTGAAGTCGACCAGCGAATGCGGGCCGGTTACGCGCAAAGCCGAAGCGAAACTGGCCGGAATGAACGCGGAGATTCGCCGTCTGCAACGCCTGCGCCGCATACTCGAGAAGATGATCCAGGACTGCGGCGGAGATTGTGGCGCTTCCTGCGCGCGCTCGCGCTGCGCGAGATGCCGCTCGTGCCTCAATCTTGGGACAGCACTGGAGCTAGCAGGCGGCGGCTGAGCGGAGCCGTCGGCCGCCGTTCACGCTCGCACTTCGGGTACGGGCAAATCACGGAGACCTCAATGGAAGTAGTAATCTACACAAACGTCGGATGCTCCGCCTGTCATCAGGCCAAACAATTCCTTGCGCGGCACAACGTCCGCTTCGTCGAAAAGAACATCGCCAACGATCCCACCGCTCGCGATGAGCTCATTAGCCTTGGTTTTCGCGCCGTTCCGGTCATCCGCATTGGCGACGAGACCATGCCGGGCTTCAGTGCGATCAAGCTGCGGCGGATGCTCGCGAGTCTGTGAGTGTGATTTCCGTTTCGTACGCGTTCGAGATGCCGTATCTCTATCGGGGCAAGGGCGATCGGTCTCCGGGACTTGTCGTCGAAGTTCAAAATCCCGGCGTGCCTGATCGCAACTTTGAGCTGCCTGTTAAGCTCGCCTCAGGTGCGGAGTTTTCGCTGTTTCAGGGGGACATGGCTAACGTCATTAGGATAGACACGCGATTCAGCGTTGATGAATCCAGCGGAATATACTCCGTCTCGATTTCCTTGGCCGCTTTCGCGAGCACCATTGCGTCGTCACCTGACGCTCGAGCCATAATCCCACAATCCACAACGGTCGTTTTCGAGCCGCCGCGCGCTTCACAAATCGAACGTGTGCAACGTCATAGTGACTCGCCGCGTGATCCGCGCCAGAGGGCGAGTCATTTCCCGTACGGTGCGGTCGCTGAAACTGAATAGCACCGCGTCGCCGCCCTTTCGGCATGACGCGGGTCTCGTGGTCAAAGCCATTTGAATAGAACGGCTGAACTACAAGGCGACGTGTCACGCGATTATATAAAGTCGCTTCAGCTACATCTTAAGGCTCCTCCTC
>JBOHWJ010000183.1:0-21183 GCA_050736495.1 Binataceae bacterium (SeqCode)
GCGGAGAGGCGGTTCAAATCTGGCGAGAGCAGAGCCGGGCGAGGGTCGCGCTGCCGCCCGGCGGTGAAAGCACACGCGCCAGGCTTAGACGCCACGAATGTATGGTGGTTGCGGCAGCGACGGCGCCAGTGTGACGACCGTTTATGGCGCCCGTGGCGCACAGTGCCGGGACGCGGGCCGACTCGGGCGCGGCGGCCGTAACTGGTACGGATGATGCGCAGCAGGAGGTCGAGCCGTCCTTGATACCGGGCAGACCGCATCGCCTCCCGCAGCATGCCATCGCGCGGGCGGTATACGATTGCCGCGAGTCGAGACGTCCGCTGCGGTCGAGCGGCCTTGGCGGATGCGGTGCGGAAAACGATAGCAGCGATAGCGCGGGAAGTTCGGCAGCCATCGCGGCGCATCCCATGGCGCCCGGCCCCGCGAAAAGTATCGCCAGGGCGAGCATCAACAAGGCTATCCGGCGCATCGAGGGGTAGCCTAGCGTGCCCGCGGCGCCTCGGCAACGGGCCGTGGTTCTTCAAATCAACGCCGGGCTGGGTTATGACTGAAAGCCGGGTTATGACGGACCCGGCATCGATAGAATCAAACCATGAGGACGTAAATGGATTTCAGCCTTTCACCCAAGGTCCAGGATCTGCAACGCAAAGTTTCCGACTTCATGAATGAAAACGTCTACCCGATCGAAAAGCGGGTTGAAGAAGAGATGAACGTCCCGGGCAAGGAGCATACCGAGCCCCAGATCCTGAAAGACGTCAGGAAAAAGGCCAAGACCGCGGGGCTGTGGAATTTGTTTCTGCCAGACGACGATAAGTATGGCCAGGGTCTCAAGGTTTCCGAGTACGCGCCGCTATGCGAAATCATGGGCCGCAGCTTTTACGGCGCACGCGCCTTCAACTGTATGGCGCCCGACACCGGTAACATGGAAATCCTGCACGAGTTTGCGACGCCCGAGCAGCGCAAGCGTTGGCTCGAGCCCTGCCTCGAAGGCGAATACCGCACGTGCTTTTCGATGACCGAGCCGGAGACCGCCGGTTCCGATCCCACTCAGTTGGCGACGCGCGCGGCGCGCGAGGGCGACTACTACGCCATCAACGGCCACAAATGGTTCACCTCCAACGGTATAGGGTCGGCTTTCGCGATCGCCATGGTGGTGACCGACCCCAAGGCCGAGCCGCATCGGCGGGCCAGCATGCTGATCGTGCCGGCCGAGACGCCGGGCTTCAACATGATACGAGCGGTGTCGGTGATGGGTCATGCGGGCGGCGGCGGTCATTGCGAAATCATCTATAAGGATTGCAAGGTTCCGGTCACGAACATGCTCGGGCGCGAGGGCGACGGCTTCGCGATCGCGCAGGCACGTCTGGGGCCTGGCCGGATCCATCATTGCATGCGCAATATCGGTGTGGCCGAACGCGCGCTCGAACTGATGTGCAAGCGGGCGAATACGCGTTGGACCCACGGCAGCCTGCTCGCCGACAAGGCCAACATTCAACAGTGGATCGCCGACTCACGTATCGAGATCGACGCGACCCGGCTGGCCGTCATGCATGCGGCGTGGAAAATCGACACGGTGGGCAAACGCGAGGCACGCCAGGAAATCGCCATGATCAAGGTGCAGGCCGCCAACATGGTGATGGACGTACTCGACCGCGCGATTCAGTTGCATGGCGCGCTGGGAATGAGCGATGACACGCCGATCGCGCGTTTCTGGCGTGAGAGCCGCGCGATGAGAATCGTCGACGGTCCCGATGAAGTGCATCGCATGACGATCGCTCGGCGTGAGCTGCGCAAATGGAAGCAATAGCGGCGAACGTGATGGACGCGGTAGGATAGTGTTGATGTAAGTGCGCGGCGGCGCCGGGCGTTGCTCCGGAAGCTGCCGCGCCTGCTTTCGCACCTGTAACCTGTGATGGGATCGGCGATGGCACACGAAGAAGAATTTGATAAAGATCAACCGCTTCCCGAGCTCGGCGAGGTCCGTGACGAGGAGCAGCTCGATTGGAGTAAACTTACGGCTTACATGCGCGCGCATGGCGTGCCGGGCGCGGACCAGCCGCTCGAAATCAAACAGTTCAAGGGCGGTCATTCGAACCTGACCTACCTGTTGCAGTTTGGCGGCGGTCGGCATGAATGGGTGGTGCGGCGGCCGCCGTTTGGACCATTGCCGCCGTCCGCGCACGACATGGCGCGTGAATATCGCGTGCTGTCGCGGCTGTGGGAGAGTTTCGCGCGCGCGCCGCATGCGATTTTGTTGTGCGAGGATCCCGCGGTAGTCGGTGCGCCGTTTTTCGTGATGGAGCGCAAGAGCGGCTTTACGATTCCCAACCGCAGCCCGTTGCTGCCGGAAATCAAGAGTGACTCGGCCACCTTTCACGCCATGTCCGCGGGATTTATCGACGCCCTCGCCGATTTGCATGCTGTCGACTACGAGAAACTAGGCCTTGGCGGGCTGGGGCGGCCCGACGGCTTCGTCAAGCGCCAGATAAGCGGCTGGATGGATCGCTGGGAGAAGGCCAAGACCGAGGAAGTGCCACTGATGAATAAGCTCGGTGCGTGGTTCCTCGAACATATGCCGGTGCCGCAGCGGCCGGTGCTGTTGCACAACGATTTCTTTCTCCACAACGTGATGTTCGCGCCCGACAATTCGGGCGCCGTAGTGGGCGTGTTTGATTGGGAGATGTCGACGCTTGGCGATCCGATGATCGATGTCGGGCTGGCCCTCGGCTATTGGCGCGAATCCGGCGACCCCGCGGAGCTAATCGAGTTGAGCGAAGGCTATGCGCATACGACGCGGCCGGGTTTCATGAAACGCGCCGAACTCGCGGAGCGTTATGCGCGGCGGACCGGCCGCGATTTGAGCCATATTGATTTTTACCGCGCCTGGGCACAATGGAAGACCGCGACCGTGGTGCAACAGATTTACGTGCGCTATGTGCGCGGACAGACGCACGACCCACGCTTCGCTTCGATGGGGACGCACGCGCCGGTATTGGCGCGCTCGGCGGCGCGAGTCGTTGCGAAGATGGGATTCAAGGAGTAAGTAGTCACGGTTCGTCCCCGCCGCGCATTCAAGCATCCCTACAAGGATGCGGCGCGGGGGTGGTCTTTTTCCCGGCCTTTGAGCTACAGTTACGGCAACAGCGAGAAGGTGGGGATTCAAACTCCCGACCCGGAGGTTTTGCGGCCTTGCACGCGATCAATTACGAAGCTCCAACCAGCATCGACGAAGCGATCAAACTATTAGCCAGCCACGGCGAAAAGGCGCGACCGATATGCGGCGGTACCGATCTGATCATCCAGTTGCGCGCGGGAGTGCGGCGGCCCGAATACGTGGTCGACGTAAAGAAGATTCCCGACCTGCGGCGGTTGAGCTTTGATCCCAAACAGGGGCTTAAGCTCGGTGCTGCCGTCCCCTGCATCGAAATCCACGAGAACGCCGACATGCGCAAGTATTATCCCGGCCTCGCTGAAGCGGCCCATCTGATTGGCTCGCTTCAGATTCAGAGCCGAGCCTCGGTCGGCGGCAATCTCTGCAACGGTTCTCCCGCGGCCGATACCACGCCCGCGCTGATCGCGACCGGCGCCAAGGCGCGCGTGGTCGGGCCCAAAGGCGAGCGCATGGTCGCGGTCGAGAATTTCTGCACCGCGCCGGGCCGGACGGTGCTCGATCCGGGCGAATTGCTGATCGAGTTTCAAATCCCCGCGCCTGCACCTCACACGCGCGACGCTTATCTGCGCTTTATCCCGCGTAATGAAATGGATATCGCGGTGGTTGGCGTGGGCGCTTCGGTCACGCTCGAAGGTGACCGTTGCATTGCGGCGCGGATTGCACTCGGCGCGGTTGGCCCGACGCCGATTTTCGCCGCCGAGGCGTCGCAGTCATTGGTGGGCAAGAAGATCGACGGGGCGGCGATCGAGCGCGCGGGCGTAATGGCTATCAGCGCTGCGAGCCCTATCGACGATATGCGCGGCACCGCCGAGTACCGCCGCCATGTGGTCGGCGTATTGACGCGGCGCGTGTTGGCCAAGGCGGTCGAGCGCGCGCAAGCGGGCTGATTCGGTTCATCCGGAACCGCGGCGCGAACGAAGGATCACGGCCTTAGGAAACGTTAACTTGGAATTGCAAAGTTCCAGAGTCGGAACGGCTTAGATAATGGCTAAGAAGACGGTAGTTGAGACCACTGTAAACGGCGAAACGATTGAATTCCTGTGCGAGCCGCGCCAGAGCCTGTTGGAAGCCTTGCGCGATATATTGGAACTGACCGGCAGCAAGGAAGGATGTCTGACGGGCGACTGCGGCGCCTGCACCGTCATCATTGACGGACGTGCGGCTTGCTCCTGCCTGGTGCTCGCGCCCGAGGCGCAGGGCAAGAACATCCAGACGGTCGAGGGACTGGCGACCAATGGCACCAGCCTCCATGTGCTCCAGCAGAAATTCCTTGAGAATGCGAGTCTGCAATGCGGTATCTGCACGCCAGGCTTTCTGATGTCGTCCAAGGCGCTGCTCGACCGCAATCCGCATCCGAGCGAAGCTGAAATTCGTTATGCGCTGGCAGGCAACCTGTGCCGGTGCACCGGATATGACAAGATAGTAAAGGCGGTACTCGAGGCTGCCAAGTCGCTGCCCTAGCAGCGTGTGAGCCCGCTTGAGTCACGGCGCTGGCGGCGACAGGCGCGGAGCCGTTGCAACAAGTTCTGTCTAACGAAGAGGTTTAGCCAATGGCAGGTTCCACCACAATTGAGGGTAAGGCTTTCAGGGTTATCGGCACCCGCCCGATTCGTCCTGACGGTGTCGACAAGGTGACCGGGCGCGCCAAGTACGGCGCAGATTATGACTTCCCAGAGATGCTCTTCGGCAAGGTGTTGCGCAGCCCTCACGCGCATGCGGTGATCAAATCCATCAAGACTGACAAAGCGGCGGCGCTGGCGGGCGTCAAGGCGGTGGTGACGGCCGCCGACCTGCCCGCATTGCCCGACAAGATGGAGCAGGCCGGTGAGCAGGCGCTTAACCTCAACCATCTGTCGCGCAATATTCTGGCGCGCGATAAAGTGCTCTACGACGGCCATGCGGTGGCGGCGGTCGCAGCCACCAGCCCACATATTGCCGAAGAGGCATTGCGCCTGATCGAAGTCGAATACGAAACGCAGCCGCCGGTGATGACGGTTGAGGCGGCGATGAAGCCCGATGCGCCCATCCTGATCCCGGCGTTGCGCAACAAGGACGACGGGCCGGACAAGCAGACCAATGTCGCCGCTCATTATCAATTCAAACGCGGCGACATCGCCGAAGGCTTCAAGCAGGCTGACTACGTTATCGAACGTGAATTCAAGACGGCGATGGTGCATCAGGGCTATATCGAGCCGCACAACGCGGTCGGTATCTACAACGCCGACGGCCATGCGACGATTTACTGCTCGACCCAGGGCAGCTTCGTTGTGCGCTCACTGAGCGCGGCGGTGCTCGGCATCCCCGAAGGCAAAATCAAGGTCGTACCGGCGGAAATCGGCGGTGGCTTCGGCGGCAAGACCACGGTTTATCTCGAACCGCTGTCGGTGCTGCTGTCTAAGAAGACCGGCTGTCCGGTGAAGCTCGTGATGAATCGCGCCGAGGTGCTGCGTGCGACCGGTCCGACCTCGGGATCGACCATCCGCTGCAAGATGGGAGCGACCAGGGACGGCACGCTGGTCGCGGCCCATATCTGGATGGCGTACGAGGCGGGTGCGTTTCCGGGCTCGCCGGTCGGTGCGGGCGCGATGACTATCGTGGCGCCCTATGGCATCCCGAACATCCTCATCGACGCCTACGACGTGGTCGTCAACCGGCCCAAGACGGCGGCCTATCGCGCACCGGGCGCGAGCAACGCCGCCTTCGCGTCGGAGACCGTTGTCGATGAGCTCGCGGAGAAGTGCGGCATGGATCCGTGCGACTTCCGCATCAAGAACGGCGCCAAGGAAGGTACGCCGCAGACCGCCGGACCTCCGTACAAGCGCATCGGCATGATCGAAACGGTCGAGGCGATCAAGAACGGCGATCATTACAAGTCGAAGTTGCAGGGTCCCAACCGTGGCCGCGGCGTCGCTTCAGGATTCTGGTTCAATGTCGGCTTGCAGTCCTCGGCGACGGTTAATATTCACACCGATGGCACCGCGAGCGTGGTAATAGGCTCGATTGATATCGGCGGCACGCGCGCTTCGATGGCGATGATCGCGGCGGAAGTGCTCGGCCTCGACATCAATGACGTTCGCCCGCTCGTCGCTGATACCGATTCTATCGGTCATACCGATGTGACCGGTGGCAGCCGCACCGCGTTCGCAACCGGGCTCGCCGTCTGGGAGGCCGCGCAGGACGCGGTGCGCCAGCTCAAAGAGCGCGCCGCCAAGCTATGGGAGAAGAAGCCTGAGGAGGTTGAATTCAACCTCGGCCGTCTGAGCGCCAAGGGCGACGGCATCAAGCCGCTTACGGTCAAGGAGTTGGCGCCGCGTCTCGCTCGTACCGGCGGACCCATCACCGGCAGCGCGACGGTCAACGCTCGCGGCGTCGGCCCCGCCTTCGCCACCACCTGTGTCGACGTCGAGGTGGACCCTGACACCGGCAAGGTGCAAATCCTGCGCGCCACAATCGCCCAGGACGCTGGCAAGGCGATCCATCCGAGCTACGTGGAAGGCCAGATGCAGGGTGGCACGGCACAGGGCATCGGCTGGGCGCTCAACGAGGAATATTTCTACGACGACAAGGGAATTCTGCGGAACTTCGGGCTGCTCGACTACCGGATGCCGACTTGCCTCGACCTGCCCGAGATGGAAACGATCATTGTCGAGGTGCCGACGCCCGGTCATCCGATTGGCGTGCGCGGTGTCGGCGAGGTCTCGATCGTGCCGCCGCCGGCGGCGGTCGCGAACGCTATCTATCGCGCGGTGGGTGTGCGGATGACGGAGCTGCCAATGTCGCCGCCGCGTCTGCTCAAGGCGATTTTGAAAAAGCGCGGTGGCAGCGAAAACCAAGCGGCCGCCGCAGGCTGAGTTTCGTTTGGAATCTGGGCCGGGCCATGACGGCCCGGCCCTTTTGCTTAGAGATGGCAATAGCTGTAATTCCAGCCCTGCTGCGTAAACTAACCGGCGGGCAAGATCGAGTGACGGCGGAAGGCCGCAATGTCGGGCAGATTATCGCGGACCTCGAACGACAGTTTCCAGGTATCAGCGAACACCTGATCGATAACGGCGAACTCAAGCCGTCCGTCGCGGTTTCGATCGATGGCGAGATGGGCATCGGCGGGCTGCTCGACCCGGTAAAGGAGACCAGCGAGGTTTTCTTCCTGCCGGCTTTGGCCGGCGGTTAGCGAATTTGCCGCCCCGGCGGCTTTCCCAACATAATGGCGGAGGGCATGCCCGCCGTCTTGTGAAAAGCCCCGGGATGGCTTAGAGGTTCGACTATGGCGGACATCGACTCAACCGGGAATGGGACCTTCAAGGTAATCGGCACACGCCCCGTCCGTCATGACGGGGTCGACAAGGTGAACGGCCGGGCCAAGTATGGCGCTGACTACGCGCTGCCGGGAATGCTCTACGGTAAAGTACTGCGCAGCCCCCACGCGCACGCGCGGATAAAATCGATCAAAACCGACAAAGCGGCCGCATTGCCGGGAGTGCGCGCCATCATCACGCGTGCCGACTTCCCGCAGGTGGCCAGTGTGACCGCGCCAGTCGGCGAGTTGATAGTCAACATGCACTATCTCTCGCTCAACGTCATGGCGGGCGACAAGGCGCTCTATGACGGTCACGCCGTCGCGGCGGTCGCCGCCACCAGTCCACATATCGCCGAGGAAGCGGTGCGCCTCATCGAGGTCGATTATGAGGTGCTGCCGCCGGTGATGACGGCGGACGCGGCGATGCAGCCCGACGCGCCGATCCTGCTGGCGGAGTTGCGCAGCATGTTGCTCGCGAGCCGCGCCGATCCCGGCACCATCGAAGGTCCGGATCGCCCGACCAATGTCGGTGCGCATATCCGCTTCGAGCGCGGCGACATCGATGCCGGTTTCAAATCCGCCGACTTTATCGTCGAGCGCGAATACCGAACCTCGACCGTTCACCAGGGTTACATCGAGCCGCAAAACGCACTCGCTTCATACGGCGCCGACGGTCATTTGACGGTTTATTCTTCGACCCAGGGCATGTGGAGTGTGCGCACGCTGATGAGCCATGTGCTCGGCATGCCCGAGGGCAGGATTCGCGTAATGGCGGTGGAGATCGGCGGCGGCTTCGGTGGCAAGACCACGATTTACCTCGAGCCGCTCGCCGCGATGCTGTCGCGGAAGACCGGCCATCCGGTCAAGATGACGATGACACGCGGTGAAGTGCTGCGCGCGACCGGCCCGACTTCGGGCACCAAGATCAAAGCCAAGCTGGGGGCGACGCGCGACGGCAAACTCGTTGCCGCGGAGATTTGGATGGCGTACGAAGCCGGCGCCTTTCCGGGTTCGCCCTTTGCGCCCGGCGCGATGACCACGCTTGGGCCCTACAACGTGCCGAACCTGAAAATCGATTCGTACGATGTGGTCGTCAACCGCCCCAAAGTCGCGGCCTATCGCGCACCCGGCGCGCCTAGTTCCGCCTTCGCATGCGAAAGCGCGCTCGACGAGCTGGCTGAAAAGTGCGGTATTGATCCGCTCGATTTCCGCCTTATCAACGCGTCGCGCGAAGGTACGCCGCAGCCGGCCGGACCACCGTTCAAGAAGATCGGCTACGTTGAAACCGTCGAAGCCATCAAAAACAGTCCGCACTACAAATCGAAGCTCGAAGGCAAATATCGCGGGCGCGGCGTCGCCTCCGGTTTCTGGTTCAATGGCGGCCTGCAATCGTCGGCAACTGTCAGTGTCCATACTGACGGCACCGCCAGCGTCGTTACCGGATCGGTCGATATCGGCGGCTCGCGCGCCGCGATGGCGATGATCACGGCGGAAGCGCTCAATCTCGACATCGACGACGTGCGTCCGGTGGTCGCCGATACCGATTCCATTGGCCACACCGATGTGACCGGCGGCAGCCGCATCACGCTCGCAACCGGTATGGCGGTGCATGAAGCGGCGCAAGACGCTTTGCGCCAGTTGAAGGAGCGCGCGGCGAAACTATGGGAAAAGAAGCCCGACGAGGTTGAGTTCAAGGAAGGACAGTTTGTGGCCAAGGGTAACGGTGTTGCGCCGATGTCGCTGCGTCAGCTCGCCACCAGGCTGGCGCGTACGGGCGGTCCGATTACCGGCCGCTCCACACTCAACGCGGGTGCGGTCGGCGCGGTGGGCAATGCTTTCGCCACCGTATGCGTTGATGTCGAGGTCGATCCCGATACCGGTAAAGTACAGATACTGCGCTGCACTGTCGCCCAGGACGCCGGCCGTGCGATTCATCCGAGCTACGTTGAGGGTCAGATGCAAGGCGGTGTGGCGCAGGGAATCGGCTGGGCGCTCAACGAGGAGTATTTTTACGACGACAAGGGCGTGCTCCGCAATGCCGGATTCCTGGACTATCGGATGCCGACTTGCCTTGACCTTCCGGCGCTCGAAACGATAATAGTCGAAGTTCCCAACCCGAACCATCCGCTGGGCGTTCGTGGAGTCGGTGAGGTAGCTATCGTCCCGCCCATGGCCGCGATTGCTAATGCGATCTGTCGCGCCACCGATATCAGGATGACGGAGCTTCCGATGTCACCGCCACGCTTGCTTAAGGCGATGATTGGTGGGCGGCGACTGAATGCGGACGATCAGGCGGCAGCCGCTGACTGAAGTCGGTTCTTGCGTAATCGCTGCTGCTGCTGTAAGGCAGGGCAGGGATCGCGTGATCTGATGGGCTAGGATTAGCCGACGGGACGAATTAATGTCGTCTATTTTCATCAAGAGACCTATTGCTAGTCACTAAAAGTTGCGTACAATAAAACTTGCTAGCCGGGGTTTGCCCCCCCTTTTCCCGGTTGGCATAGGGTCGGACGGAGCAATCCGTCCGGCCCGTTTTTATTTCGAGCCCCGCTGATCTCAACGTCTCATCGCCAATCCAACGCTTGGCAGATCGGGATAGGGTGCCGTTATCCGTATGGCTTGAACGTATAGGGAAACAGCCCGTCGACAGACGAGCCGTTAGCGCCGCGCGTTGTCCGCTGGCGCACAATCGTTCCATCGCGTGGATAGTTGGGACGCAGAATACGCGAAAGACCTGCCGGAATACCCTTGCAGCCG
This sequence comes from Binataceae bacterium (SeqCode), assembly GCA_050736495.1. Taxonomy (GTDB): domain Bacteria; phylum Desulfobacterota; class Binatia; order Binatales; family Binataceae; genus JBOHWJ01. Next base: position 10,224 of record JBOHWJ010000183.1, read on the forward strand.
CAGGTCTCTCCGCTGTCAGCATGGCGTGGCCATAGACACGCGCAATCGCGCGCGTCGCGACGCGCACCTGATCGCGAGAGCCAGCTATTGGCTGACGACTGCCAGGTCCGAAAGGCCTCGCGAGCGCCGGGCCGAGGCCGCAGCCGCCGACAATCGACTATTGTCGGTCGCGGACACCGGTGCGGCGTTCGCCACCGCCGCCACCGCTGCGCGCCTGTGCCTCATTCACACGGATGGGGCGGCCTTTAACCTCTCTGCCATTCAATTTCTTGATGGCTGCCTCGGCAGCTTCGTCTGTGGCCATTTCGACGAAGCCGAAGCCTCGCGACCGATTGGTCGCGCGATCCATGATCACCTGCGAACTGTCGACCTTGCCCGTTTCAGAAAACACGTCGTGCAAATCCTGGTCGGTGACAGTCCAAGCCAGATTCCCAACGTACAGTCTGCGGCCCATTCAGCTCTCCTCGGGGGCCATCAATGCTTTCGCCAGTGCGCGAACCGTCTCGCTCCCCGAGAACCGCCCCTCAGCCATCGATTGGCTCAGCCTGCGGCGCGCATCGGACCCCAGCGTACGATTGTTTATAGCACCGCAGCCCGCACAAACATAGCGTCGAAACACTTGGCTTCAGGTAGCAGCAAGTGGGGGGAGACCGTTAAAGGCTCGTCGACCGAGATTAGAACAATGTTAATGTCTCGTAGTAAAAGACTGGAGATCCGTGACTGTTCCGGTCGATCGCAATTGGACAAGCGAGGTCCGGTGGGCGCGATCGGTGCCGCGGCATCCCGGCACACTTACGATTAGTTGCAATCGCGGCCGCGGTTTCCTCCGGGCATGGTGCCTCTCAGTGTTCTGATCAGGAATGCGCCGATGCCATCTCCGAATCCACTGATTCCAGTGGGGCCGCAAAATCAAAGAAGGTCTCTTAAATGCCACTTACCGGTGGAGTAGCGATTGTCGCCGCGTGGACGTCGAAGCCGTCTCCGCGTGCGTTATCATCAGACGTTCCGAAGTGGCGGCCGAGTCTCAGTAAATAATTCAGCCGCGAGGGCGCTGTGCCACGCACGCAAAACGGCTATGTGGCGGGAAGGCGATTGGGAAGTTCGGCCGCATCCAATACTTCTTCAACGACGCCTGAATGAGCAACTCCAATTCGTCTAAGAGTTTTGGGAATGCAAAGATCAATGGCAAGTGGTGATCAACGTAGTTTGCACCGCTCCTTCCGAGCCATTCGCGCGGTGTCGCCATAGGACAGGCGGTCAAGCCGTATGATCGTGAACATGGCCTCAGCGGTCGGATGGATAGCGGTAAGGGACGGTGAAGCGGCTTATTGCGTGGCCAAAGCTGTATAATGGGTCTGACGCGCGCGCTTGCCATGGGACTGGGACGCAACGGAGTTAGCATAGATACAATTGCGCCCGCAGTGATATTCGATGAATTGCGGCGGCGTATATATCGGCTGAAGATGCCGAAGTGGAAAAGAAGCGCGATCAGATGACGGGGCGGGGCGAAGCGCGCGGCGTTGCGAATGTTGCCTGTTTGCCGGCCAGCCACCGGTCTTCCTGGCGGGGTGTTGAGAAACCCGAAAACAATCAAGATGAATCGTCCTTCGCTCTCAACTCCCTGTGTTAAAACCGGCTTCATTTTTAAGCTTCTCTCCGCCGCGGGAGAGATAAAAGTGAGGACGCAGGCAATTCAAAATAGTTTTTCAACAGCCACGCTGGATCTAACACTGGCGATACCATCCCGTCAGTGGCAGCGCGATGGCGGTACCCCGGTGCATTCAAAATCGGACAATCGGCAGTCGCAGTGCGCAATGTGGCCGCGTTTCAGCGTTGCGCGCCCTTTTGTTGCGGTAGGGATACGGATAATCGGTAAGAAAGGCGCGGCAGGGCGGCTATCAATTTTTCATCATTTCGCTTTACCGGCGATGACGTTGTGAGTAGTTCAACCCGATCGTCTATGCACTTGTATTCGAGTTTCGCATTGTGTAGTTTCGTGAGTAGTAGTAGATGGTTTGCAAGCTAGAAAATTGAGAGGAGACTAAATGGATGCCGCGTAGGAGAAATTCAAACAGCGCAACTTCGGCTTTCCGGCAGGTTCAGCAACAGGCGCGAGCGCTATTAATAAACCTGCACAAGGAAATTCGTATCAAGGAAGCGGAGGTCAAGCGCCTCAAGGAAGAAGAAACCAGCCTTATCCAGCTTACGGGCCGATCCGCGAGCATAGCAAGCGGTGTCAGCGAAGCCGGGTCAAGCGCCAGCCGCGGCCGCATCAATTGGCGCGCGGTCCTCGACCAACTGCCCAAGCAGTTCAAGGCATCCAATATTCGATCGCTCCGCGGTCTCAAAGGCAAACGGCCATCGGAGATCTTCGCGGCGATTACGCGCTGGATCGACGCCGGGATGGTCAAGCGCAAGTCGCGCGGACTGTACGAGCGCGTTGCCTGAAGTCCCGCATATTGACAGCGAGCCGTAATGGGCTCGACCCCGAACGGCGCAGGGCATTTGCAACCGGACAGCCGCCGTATCCATTCGGTACTCATTGAATTTTTACATGCCGGACGTGGCCGCTGATGTTTGCATTAAGCGTTCCGTCCGGCGTGTAGTTAGAGACGTCGGGACCGTATGCGGCGCCGATGCCGGGGAGGCACAGTTAAGGTGGCCGTAAAGACGATTGAGTGGCGCGCCGACAGCGTTCGCATGATCGATCAGCGTATGCTGCCGGGACGCGAGTTGATTCGCACTTATCGCGATTACAAGGGGATTGCCGAGGCTATCCGCACGATGGTGATTCGCGGCGCTCCCGCGATTGGCGTGGCGGCCGCGATGGGGGTTGCGCTGGGAATGAAGGGGTTCAGCGGCGCGCGCACGCGCATGCGCTTCGCTCTGGTTGCGAAGACGTTCAAGGCGACGCGCCCCACCGCGGTGAATCTCGCATGGGCGGTCGACCGCATGGGCCGGGTGCTTGAGGAAAACCTTACACTGGACGCCGTGAAACTGTTTCGGCGGATGCGCAATGAGGCGATCGCGATATACAACGAGGACCTGGCAGCCAACCACGCACTCGGCCAGTTCGGCGCCACCCTTTTGGCACCATCGACAACGGTGCTGACGCATTGCAACGCCGGCGCGCTAGCCACCGCCGGTTACGGTACGGCGTTAGGCGTGGTGCGTGCGGCGCGTGACGCGGGTAAGCATGTAGAGGTATTTGCCGACGAAACGCGGCCATTTTTGCAGGGCGCGCGCCTCACCGCATGGGAACTGCGCAAGGATAAAATTCCGGTCACCGTGATCGCCGATAATATGGCTGGAACGGTACTCAATAGCGGCCGTGTCGATTGCGTAATCGTCGGCACCGATCGCACCGCCGCCAACGGCGACGTTGCCAACAAAATCGGCACCTATCCGCTTGCCGTGCTGGCGCGCCGCCATAGCGTGCCATTTTACGTGGCCGCGCCGCTGTCGTCGATCGATCTCGAATGTGCCGACGGTTCCGCTATCCCCATCGAGCAGCGCTCGGCGCTCGAGATCACGCGGTTTGGCGGCAAACAGATAACGCCCAAAGGCGTCGCGGTATTCAATCCGGCGTTTGATGTGACTCCGGCGGAATTGGTCACTGCGATAATCACCGAGCGCGGAGTCGCCTATCCGCCCTATGACAAGAGTCTCGCCGCATTGAAACACGGATCCTGATATCGGCTTGGGGCCTGGCGGCAAACTCAGTCGCCAAGGCGGTCGCGGCGCCGGAGATTCGCGGCGGCGCGACTGGGTTTTTTCGGCAATATGTTTCGCCATGCCCGCGCGGCCGCGCGATTTCGCAATTAGACTGCCGTGCGCCGTTTCGAAATGCCAATAACGATCGAATATCATGAGCGGCGGCCGACCACCTGCGCGAGTCCGTCGCCTAGCAAGTTGAAGCCGAGCACGGAGAGACCAATCGCGACACCCGGCGCGGTCGTCAAATGAGGCGCTACCAAGAGGAAGGCGCGACCCGCATCCAGCATGTTGCCCCAACTCGGCGCGGGCGGGCGGACGCCAAGGCCAAGGAATGAAAGCGCCGCCTCGGCGACGATGATGCCGCCCACGCCGAAGGTCGCCTGCACCGCGACCGGGCCAGCCAGCCCTGGCAGCAGATGGCGGAACAAAAGACGCGGCTGGCTCGCGCCCAGCGAGCGTGCCGCCTCGACGTACTCGCGTTCGCGCAATGACAGTACCTCGCCGCGAACCAGCCGTGCGTAGCCGGTCCACCCCATCGCGGTCAGCGCGACGACTAAATCGCCGAGGCCGGGACCGAGAATGGCGGCTAGCGCGAGCGCCAGCAGGAAACCGGGGAAGGCAAGCACGATGTCAACGCCGCGCATCACCAGGCTGTCGATACGGCCGCCCGCCAGCGCCGCCGCGCCGCCAACGAGACTGCCGATGACCAGCGAGAGCGCGACCACCGAAGTGGAGACGGCGAGTGAAATCCGCGCGCCCCATAGCATTCGCGCCAGCATATCGCGCCCGAGTGCGTCGCTTCCGAGCCAATGGCCCGGACCCGGCCCGGCCAGCGAATGCGCGAGGTCGATCGCGAACGGATTGGCTTTCACGGCGAGCGGACCGAAAGCGGCGACCAGCGCCAGCAAGATAACCAGCGTGCCGCCGCCCATCAGCGATGGATTTCCACGTGGCATCGTCAGCGCAGACGGATGCGTGGATCGACGAAACGGTAGAGCAGGTCCGTCAGCATGTTGACGACCACGTAGCTCAGCGCGAAGGTCAGCACGCAGCCCTCGACCAGCGGATAGTCACGCGCGCTGATGGCGGTTATCAGCAGGCGGCCCAGGCCGGGCCATGAAAAAATGATCTCGGTGACGATCGAGCCGGTGAGCAATTCGCCAGCCTGCAGACCGAGCAGCGTGATGACGGGCGTAAGCGCGTTGCGCAATCCGTGGCGCATCAGCGCGGCCATCGGCGTCAGGCCCTTGCTTCGCGCGGTGCGCATATAGTCGGTTTCGAGCGTTTGCACGACGCTCTGACGCAGCATCCGCGCGACGATCGCGGCTAGCGCGGTGCCGAGCGTGATGGCCGGCAGAACCAGATGCGAGAGGCCTCCGCGTCCGGTGAGCGGCAGCAGACCCAGGTCGAGCGAAAACACGATCATCAGCAGCGGACCCAGGTAGAGATGGGGAACCGAGATGCCGAGAATCGCGAAGCCCATCGCGCCGATGTCGCCGATGCCGCCCGGATTGGCGCCGGCGATGACGCCGAGCGGAAAGGCGACGATGATCGCTACCACCAGGCCGGCGCCGGCGAGTTCGAGCGTCGCCGGATAGCGCTGCCAGATTAGCCGCGTCACCGGCTCATGCATCGCGATCGATGTGCCCAAATCGCCATGCGCGATTCCGTCGAGGAAGGAGAGGTACTGACGCCACAGCGGACGGTCGAGGCCCAGTTCATGGCGCATCGCGGCGACGTCCGCCGGTGCGGCACTCTCGCCGAGCATCGCGACTACCGGATCGCCGGGCGTCAGGTGAATCAGCGCGAAGGTCAGTGTTGCGACACCGAGCGCGACCGGAAGCAGGGCAAGGATACGGCGAACAATGTAGCTAGTCACGCCTGCCGATGTGCGCCGTGCCGGGGGCAAACGTCGCGGTCGCGAGCGAGATCAGGCTGCCATTGGGATAAGGCTCAAAGCCGTGCAGCCGGCGGTTGATCACCACGATATTGCCGGGCCACCAGAGCGAAACATAGGGCAGGTCCGCGGCGGCCAACGACTGCACCTGCGCGTAAATCTTTTTGCGCAAGGCCGTATCGAGCGTGATGCCGGCCGCTTGCAGCAATTTATCCATCCGTGGATTCGCGTAAGCGCCGCGATTATCACCGATGGGCGGGATCATGTGCGAGTCGAAAACCATGTTGTACAGATGCGGTGTGACGCCGACCCATTGGCTCGAAGCGATATCGAAATTGCCGCGTTCCAAATCGCCATAGAAGGTCGCCCATTCGTTGGTGCGCACCTGCACCGCGATGCCGACTTCGCCCAACTCCTCCTGCAACACTTCGGCGAGTGATTTGCCCTCGGGCGTGGTCTTGTAGACGAGCTTCAGCGGATGCGCCAGCGGCGAGTAGCCGGCCTCCTCCAGCAGCTTCATCGACTTTTGCGGGTCATACGAATAGCGCGTCACGTCGCTATGGTAGGCCCAGTTACCCGGCGGGAGCATCCCGCTGGCGATCTGGGCGGTATCGCGGCGCATCGATTCGGCCACCGCCTTGCGATCGATGGCGTGAGCGATGGCGCGGCGCACGCGGATGTCGCGCAGGCGTTGGTCGCGAAAATTAAAGGCCAGGTACTGGTAGGTGTTGCCGGGCGACATGATTACCCGCAAATGCGCCTGGCCGGCGAGATAAGGAATCAAGGTCGGCTCGATGCTGTCGTTTTCGGCGAGATCGCAAATCCCTTCGGTCAACTCGAGCGGACGTACGGTCGCGTCGGGCACGACTTTGAAGATGATCCCCTGCACGCCATTGGGCGGCGCCGGCCGCGCCGGACTGCGCGCGAGCACCACGACTTCGTCGCGGACGAAACGCGTCGGCATGAAGGCGCCGGTACCCAAAGGCGTCGTGGGCGGTCCCTGCCCCGGTAACGGCGTGCCGTATGGCACTATCCCCAGCATCGCCATCTCCAGCGCCGCCGCGTAAGCCCGCTTCGTCGTCATTTCGACGGTGTAGGGGTCGAGTGCGCGAATCGAGGCCAACTGATCGAGTCCGGCGCTCTTGAGCGAGAGTGACTTGGGATCGAGCACGGAATTGTAAGTGTAGACAACGTCGCGCGCGGTCAGCGCCTGCCCATTGCTGAAGTGCGCGTCATGGCGCAGATGGAAAACGAGCACAGTCGCCGAGGGTCGCTCATAACTCTCGGCCAAGTCGCCGTAAAATTGACCATGCCGGTCGATCTTCACCATCGAATCGAACACCAGTTCGCCGATGCGCTGCGAGGCGACATCGGTCGCATAGCGCGGATCGATGGAGACGGGCGAGGTCGTGATGTCGACCTGGACGTAGCCGGGGCCGCCCAGCGGCGGCGAATGCGAGCAGGCGCCGAACGCAACCGCGCAAAGCAACGCAATCGCGAGCAATAGGGGCGCGCGCAACCGAGCGGAGTCAAAACTCCGTACGTCCGCCGTAGAGCTGTACCTCATTGGGCTCATCCGAAACGTGGCGAATAATATCAGATGGAATCAGCGAGCGCGCGAGTCCGGGCTGAATGCCAGCGCGCCTGGGCAAAAGGATTCGAGGATGCCGCTTTAGATGTGGCTGGGACCGCGAGGAGGTTGCGATGGCGGATCAATGGCGCACACAGGTGACGCTGCGGCAGGGTGATCTGACCGAGGCCCCCGTAGACGCAATCGTTAACGCCGCTAATACTGACCTGATGCTTGGCGGCGGCGTGGCGGGTGCGATCCGCACCAAGGGCGGACCGAAAATTCAGGCGGAGTGCGATAAAATCGCGCCGATCCGCGTTGGTGAGGCGGCAATTACGGGCGGTGGCCGGCTTAAGGCGCGCCACGTGATTCACGCCGCGAGCATGCGCCTGGGCGGCCGCACCAGCGAACAGGACCTGCGCGAATCGACCCGCAATTCGCTGCTGCGGGCCAACGAAAACGCGCTGGAATCGATCGGTTTCCCAGCCATCGGCACCGGCATCGCGGGCTTTCCGATGAAGCGCTGCGCCGAGGTGATGCTGGCCGAGATTCGTGACCATCTGCGTGGCGCGACTTCGCTCAAACGGGTCGAAGTGGTTCTATTCGACCGTGCTTCGTTGCAAGTCTTCGAACGCGTGTTCGCGGCGATGGAATAACCGCGTGCGCGTCCATCGATGTGTGGATGAATAGCTTAGTGAAGGACCGGGTGGCCGCCGGCCGTATTGCTGCCGCGCATAATAAGGAAGGACGGAATCATTATCAAAGCGCCAAAGGTAAGTACCCGGTAGATGTCGTTGAACGCAAGCATCGCCGCCTGTTGCTGAATCAGGCCGTAGATTAAGCCCAGTCCCTGCTTTTGCCCGGTGACGATTTGCGGCAGATAGTGGAAAACCGGCGCGCCCGGTGAATGCGGCGCCATGCGGCTGAACCGCCACGCATCGAACACGGTGAAATGGTCGACCAGGCGCGTCTGGTGAATCTGCTGGTGGCTGACCAACACGTTGGTCATGTACGAGATGCCGATTGCCGCGCCGGTGTTGCGCATCATGTTATACAGGCTTGCGGCGAAGCCCATCCTTTCGCGCGGCACACATGAGAGCGCCGCCGCCGACAGAATCGGAAAGCACATCCCCATGCCGAGGCCAAGCACGATACCAGGCCAAATCACCTGCCACATGCCGATGTCGAGATTCCAGTTCGCCATCGCCCACAATCCGATCGCCATCAGGACCCAACTGAGTCCGATAAGGCGCTTGTTGTCGTAACCGAGGCGCGCGACCTGTCCCGCGAACATCATGGCCGCCATCGCTCCAACCGCGCGCGGAGCCAGCACCAGTCCAGCCTTCCACGCCGTATAGCCCATGAATTCCTGCAGAAAGATCGGATTCAGCAGTCCGGTGCCGAACAGCACGAAGCTCAGCACTATGATGAGGAACACCGACGCCGAGAAAAGCGGAATCTTCAGCATCCTGAGGTCAAGGATCGGTTCCTTGGATCGCAATTCGTGGATCACGAGCCCGACCATCGCGAACATCGAGATGGCCGTCGACCATACCACCCAGGGCGCGGTGAACCAGTCGGAGCGCTGCCCGCGGTCGAGCACGATTTGCAGTAGGCCAAGCCATAGTACGAGGAAAATAATGCCGAAGTAGTCGACGTGGCCGCTTTCGCGATGGCGGCGCAGGTACGATGGGTCATGCACAAACGCCGTGACCATAATGAAGGCCAGTGCGCCAACCGGCAGGTTGATGTAGAAGTTCCAACGCCAGCTCCAGTTGTCAGTGATCCAGCCGCCGAGCGTCGGTCCCAGAATTGGCGCGACCATCAGGCCCACGCCCCACATCGCCATCGCCATCTGCTGCTCTTCGGGCGGAAACGTCTCCATCAGAATGGCTTGCGAGGAGGGGATCATGGCGGCGCCCGCCGCGCCCTGGATCAGGCGGAAGAAGACCATCTGGTCGAGCGTTTGGGCGGCGCCGCAAAAGGCCGAAGCCACCACGAAGATGAAAACCGAGGTGAGGAAATAGCGTTTGCGGCCGAAGCGCGAAGAAATCCAGCCGGTCATCGGAATCATGATGCCGTTGGCGACGAGATAACTGGTTAGCACCCAGGCGATCTCGTCGACGCTCGCCGAGAAGGTGCCCTGCATGTGTGGGAGCGAAACGTTGACGATGGAACTGTCGAGAACTTCAAGCGTGGTCCCGAGCATCACGGCAAGCGCGATCAGCCACTTGTACTGCGCGCTTGGATGCTCAGGTTCGATTCGCGCCGCCGCGCCGATCGCTTCCGCAGCTTCCATTTCCAAGCAAGATCTCCCGGACCGCCGGTGCGCCTATATTAGCCGGATATGCTCCGATGGGAAGCGGCGAACTCTCGAGAAGTTACTTTTACCAGCCAGCGCCGGACGGTTTATAATGGCGTAGCACTTTTAAGCACAAGCTGAGAGCCAACCCATCCTTTCGACACACCGATGTCCCGCCGTCCTGGTGTGAGACTGAGACGCCTCGCGCGCTGAATCAACGCGTGGGCGGCGTCGGCGCGTCATCGGCGCCGGGCAGATAGAACGCCTCGGTCGCCGGGCGATAGACACGCGCCAGCCAGAGCGGGCGGCGGAGATTATTGGGGCCGGGCGCGGGCCGCGTCAATGCGAGCCAGCGCTGATACACTTCGTGCGATTTGCCGGTGTCGACGAAAATGTCGCCGTAGCGATCGTCGGCACCGGGCCGTTCGACGCGTATTTTCTGATGCCAGCAATGCTGTCCGCTGACCGGATCGGGCTGCACCGGGAAGGTCAGATTCTGATGCACGCCGGCATCCTCCCACCAGATGCGCCCGGAGTCGCGATCCTCGCTCTTAAATGGCCGCACGCCGTGAATCTGCCGCATCTTCCATTTGCCCGGCTCGATCTGCCGCAAATCGACCAGCGCGGTGGCCCAGCGCTCGCCGCCGACGTCCTCTTTGAGACGCCAGCGTCCGAGATGATGCGAGCAGGCGACCACGCCCGGCCGAATACCCTCGGTTACCCACACCTTATCGACGAAGTAGCCGATCTCGGTGTTGATCTTGAGCAGGTCGCCGGTGCCGACGCCAAAGCGGGCGGCGTCTTCCGGATGCAGCCACAGGGGATTGCGATGCGAGATTTCGTAGAGCCACTTGGCGTTACCTGAGCGCGTATGAACCAGCGTCGGCAGGCGAAACGTCGGCAGCAGCAGCATCTCGCCACGCGCGCGATCGATATTGTCGCGATGGACGTGGCTCTTCACGTAGGCCGGAATCGCGTGCTCCGGCCATTTCCAGTCCTTGAGCGTCTTTGAATAGAACTCGAGCTTGCGCGAGGGCGTCGGGAATCCGACCTGGGCGGCGCCGTCGATCTCGACGCCGATCGCGGCGCCGCCGCGTGTGATCACCTTGGTACGCGGGTCGATGTTGGCGTCCTTGAGCTGATCGGACGGGAGCGCTTTTTCATGCGCGCAATAGACTCCATCCTCGACCAGAAACGCGCCCCATTTGCGCATGTACTGAAGCGGCGTGAGCCCTTCTTTTGCCGCTGCGGCGGGCAGTCCCGGCACGCTGTTATCGAAAATCCAGCCGTAATATTCGTCAACTGTGAGTTTTTCACCCGGCCGATACGGCGACTCAAAATATTTCCGGATTCCCATGGAACCATCGGGATCGATGCGCCACGACAGCTCGATCCAGAATTCGTTCTCCTCCCACACCTCGCCCGGGTTCACGTCGCGCGTGTCGGTCACCGGTTCGCCAAGACGCTCCTTGAC
>JBOHWJ010000184.1:0-2954 GCA_050736495.1 Binataceae bacterium (SeqCode)
GGTCAGGGACGGACATCCGCTCTGGATGCGCAGCGTCAAGCTCGGCGCGGCGCGGTTGACCGAACAGTTCCTGAAAGATGACCCGCCGACAGCGGCGCAACGCCGGCGCCTGGAGAAACATCTGGAGGCCGAGATCGGCGATTTGATGCTCAAGGTGCGGCGTGCGCGGCCGGTGCGCGCGGTCGGGACCTCGGGTACAATCAATACGCTGGTGGCGATGGCGCGGACGGCGCGCGGTGAGGAATGGGGCCGACTGCACGGCGCCAGCGCCTCGGCGGCTGAAGTGGCCCGGTTGAGCCGTCAACTGAGCGAGGCGAATGCCGCGCTCAGGGTCGAGTTGCCTGGCATGGATGCCAAACGTCTTGACCAGATAGCGGCAGGCGGCATACTAGCGGATTTCGTGCTCAGGCGCTCAGGCGCGCCGGAACTGGTCGCATGCACGTGGGCCCTGCGTGAGGGTCTGTTGTTGGGATTGGCGCGCGCCGCCAACCGACGCGATTCCAGCGAGGCGCGTCGCAGTTCGGTCGAAGCGCTGGCGGGGCGGTTTGCCAACAGCAACGCCCATGGGCGGCAGGTCGCGCGGCTGGCGCTCAAGCTGTTCGACGCGACCGCGACGGTGCTTGGATTGCCGCCGCCAGCGCAAGAGCTTTTGGAATACGCGGCGCTTTTGCACGACATTGGCCACGCCATTGACCATGATCGGCATAACCGTCATTCATATTACCTTATCAAGAACGCTGAGCTACTTGGTTTCGACCCGATTGAGGTGGAGGTGATAGCGCAAGCCGCACGGGGTCATCGCAAGGGCGCACCGCAGCTTGATTCCCCGGAATTACAGAGCCTTAGCCCCGGCAAGCGCCGCCTGGTGCGTGGGATGGCCGCTATCCTGCGGGTGGCCGATGCTCTGGACCGTAGCCACTTCGGTGTGGTTAGAAATATAAATGTCAGCTACTCACCCGGCCGCCTCGTAATCGAGGTCGGTTCAAATCACGAAAAGGCAGACCTCGAACTATGGACATGCGAGAGAAGGACGGATCTGTTGTCGAAGCTGCTCGATCGGCGGGTGATACTGCATCAGTAGAAGCGCCGGAAGGGTCAGAACCGTCGTGGGCCAACGGATCCGATCATGGTGAATTGCCGGAGCCCATCCCGGCGGCGAAAAGCCGTCTCAATGCGCCGCATCCGTATCCCGGGCGGCTGATCGCGGTCGAGGGCATCGACGGCTCGGGCAAATCGACCCAGTTGATGCTGCTTGATCGCTGGCTGCGTACGCGCGGCTATCCGGTCCATTTCACTGAATGGAACTCCTCGCGCCTGGTGCGGCGGTCGATGAGCCGGGGCAAGAAAAAGAATCTGCTGACGCCGACCACTTTCAGCCTGCTGCACGCGGTCGATTTCGCCGATCGCATGACCTATCAAATTCTGCCGCCGCTCAAGGCCGGCATGATCGTACTCGCCGACCGCTACGTCTACACGGCGTTTGCACGCGACGTCGCGCGCGGGGTACATCCGGAATGGGTGCGCGCGGTCTACAGCTTTGCGCTCAGGCCCGACCTGACGCTGTATTTCCGCGTGCCGATCGAAGTTTCGCTGGAACGGCTGCTGTCGGGACGGGCGAAGCTCAAGTACCACGAGGCCGGCATGGACGTCGGGCTGTCCGCAGACCCGGTCGAGAGCTTCCGTCTTTTCCAGAGCCGTGTGCTCGAAATCTACGATCAATTGACGGCTGAATACGGCCTGCGCACGATTGCCGCCACCGGCGAAATCCCCAACCAGCAAAGGCTCTTGCGTAAAATGGTGCAGGAAGTGCTGCGCGATTACGATCGCGAGCGCGCGAAGGGAAATCATGGCAGCTCGATCCAAGCGCGGTAAGTCCTGGTATGGCCACGGGCTGCCCTACGTCGCGCACAAACGCCTCCCGGGGCATTTGATCGCGATCGAGGGCACTGACGGCGTCGGCCGCTCCACCCAAATCAACCTGCTTCGGCCATGGCTCGAACTCGAGGGCTATGCGGTCAGCAATACCGGCTGGGCGCGATCGCCGCTCCTGCACGCGACCATCAACGAGGCCAAGGCCGGCCATCAGTTGACCGTAATGACCTTCAGCCTGCTCTACGCCGCCGATTTCGCCGACCGTCTCGAGCATGAGATCCTGCCGGCGCTGCAAGCGGGGTTTATCGTTATCGCCGACCGCTATATGTACACGGCGTTCGCGCGCAACACCGTAATGGGCGCCGACCCGGCGTGGACGCGTGACCTGTTCGGCATGGCGCTGGTGCCCGACCTCGTACTCTACCTCGATATCGACGTCGAGACACTGGTGCCCCGAACGGTGCAGGGCAAGGGCATGGATTACTGGGAATCCGGGATGCATCTCGCGCTCGGCACTGACCTCTTCGACTCGTTCCAACACTACCAGGGCCGGCTTATCGGCGAGTACCGGCGGCTGGCCGAGGAGTTCAAATTCATCAGTATCGATGCGCGTCTGTCCATCGACGAAGTGCAGGGCCAACTGCGCGCGCATATCGCCGACTACCTGCGTGGCGTCGCCAGTGACAAGGATGCCGGCGCGGCCGCAAGCGAAGACGCAAGGCAATCGCAATTCAAGGATTAGGGACGTGGACGAGGCCGCGCCCACGGTACGACCGCGCAAGTTTGTTTTGTCTCCGCGCGATCACGCGGTGGCTGCGGTTCGCGCCGCGCTCAGCGCGGGCGCCACGGCGCTGCGTGAGCAGCGGGCGGCGGCTGTGACCGGTGAAAGCGAGCCGGTCCATCGGTTCAGAGTGGCGGCGCGGCGGATGCGCGCGGCGATCGAGTTGTTTGCGGCCGTAATACATGGCGGACGGCTCAAATTCTATCGGCGCGAACTCGCCTGGCTGATGCAGGCGGCGAGTGGTTCGCGTGAATGCGACGTGACCGATCAGTTGCTGCATGTGCGCGCGGCCAAGCTGGAG
>JBOHWJ010000185.1:0-3147 GCA_050736495.1 Binataceae bacterium (SeqCode)
GCGGTGGTCGACGGTACCAAGGCGGTCCTGCCCAAGATTACCGGTCTGCCGCGCGGCATGAAGCTGCGAGCGATTTTCAGCCAGGCCACCTACGTGCGTGCCGCCATCGACGCGCTGGCCCATGAAGCCCTGTCGGGCGCAGTGCTGGCTTCGCTGGCGATCCTGCTTTTTCTTGGCAGCTTCAGCTCGACCATCGCGATTTTCCTCTCGATTCCGCTGTCGATCCTGGCGGCGGCCTTCGGCCTGTGGCTCGGCGGTTCGACTATCAACATCATGACTCTGGGCGGCTTCGCGCTGGCCATCGGACGGCTGGTCGACAACTCCGTGGTGGTGCTCGAGAACATCGATCGCCATCTCGCCGCGGGCGAATCGCCGGCCGAGGCCGCCAGGATTGGCGCCGAAGAGGTCAACCTACCGGTGCTGGCTTCAACCCTCACCACCATCATCGTGTTCCTTCCGGTGGTGTTCCTGTTCGGGGTGGCCAAATACCTGTTCAGCGCGCTCGCGCTGGCGGTGGCGCTCGCGATGGTGGCTTCGTATGTGGTCGCGATGACACTGATTCCGATCTACTGTGCGCGCTTTGTCACCGCCGAAGCCGCGAGCGAAGTGGAGCATGGAACAACGAGCGCTGGCGCCGGTAACTTCAACATTCTGGCGCGCTTCATCCGTGCGTACGAACGCTTCGCCGACCGCTATGAAGGATGGCTTGCGGCCGCGCTCGACCATAAGCTGGTCGTGATCGTCGCCCTTACCGCACTCTTCGCCGTGAGTCTCGCCGTCTACCCGCTGCTCGGCACCGAACTGTTCCCGAGCACCGATTCCGGTCAGTTCCTGATTCATTTTCGCGCGCCCCTTGGGATGCGAATCGAGGACACGGAGCAGTTGACCGCGAAGCTTGAGGACACCATTCGCCGCGTGATCCCGCCCGGCGATCTCAACACGGTGGTTTCCAACATCGGCCTTGCGCCGGGCTTTTCCTCGATCTATTCACCGAACGCAGCGAGCGATTCCGGCTTTGTGATGGTCGCGCTCGAACCTGACCACCGCGTTTCGACCTTGAAGTATATGCATCGGCTCAAGCTCGCCGTGGCGCATGATCTGCCTCAGCTTCGCACCTTTTTTTCCTCGGGCAGCATCATCGATTCCGTGCTGAACCAGGGGCTGCCGGCACCGATCGACGTCCAATTCAGCGGCCAGAGCTACGGCGAGCTATTCGCCGCCGCGAGACAGGCGCGCGAGGTGCTGGATGCCGTCCCGACGGTCGCGGAAACGTTCGTCCCCGAGGAATCCGGCTATCCGACGCTCGATATCAAGGTCGATCGGGTCAAGGCGGCGCGTCTCGGACTTACGCAACGCAACGTCGTCACCAATGTGATTACCGCGTTAACCTCCAACCAGATGATCGCGCCATCAATATGGATCGACCCAAAAAGCGGCAATGACTATTTCCTCACGGCGCAGTACGCCGAAAAGAATATCAACTCGCTGGAAAGCCTTGAGAACATCCCGGTACACAGCGGCGGCGGAGCCACCGGCGACAACGCCCTGCTGCTGCGCGACGTCGCCACCATCAGCCGCGAGCGCCATCCAGCCGAAGCGGATCATTACAATATCCAGCGCGTGGTCGACTTGCTGGTCTCGCCGCGCACCGACGACCAAGGCGGTACTGAACGCGCCGTGGCCGCGACGCTGCACCACCTGAAGCTGCCCCCTGCTGTGAGCTTCGCGATTCGCGGCTCGGTCGCGACGATGCAGAAATCGTTCGCCAGCTTCGGCTTCGGGCTGCTAATGGCGGTGGTGCTGCTCTACCTGGTGATGGTCGCGCAGTTCCGCTCGTTTCTCGACCCGTTCATCATCATGTTTGCCGTACCCATGGGGCTGATCGGCGTCATCTGGACGCTTTACCTGACCAACACCACGCTCAACATCGAATCGTTCATGGGAATCATCGCGATGGTTGGTATCGTTGTGTCAAATTCCATTCTGCTGGTCGACTTCACCAATCAACGCCGCATTCAGGGCCAACCTTTGCGCCAGGCGGTGATTGAAGCGTCGCGCATCCGGATGCGTCCCATTCTGATGACGGCGCTGGCGACAGTGGTCGGATTGTTGCCGCTGGCATTGACACTCGGCACCGGCTCCGAGGCCTCGGCGCCACTCGCGCGCGCCGCCATCGGCGGTCTGGTGGTGTCAACGGTGCTGACGCTGGTGCTGGTGCCGGCGGTCTACGAAGGGCTCTATAGCGGACGTGACGCGAAGGAGGTGCGGTAGTGAGATGGTTAAACATTCGTGGCGTCGCGCTCCTCGCAGCGATTTCACTCGTCGTGCTGGCGCTTGGATGCGCGGCCAAACCCCATGATCCGATCGAGGCCGCACCCACTCTGCCACCGCTGTTGGTCGTTCATCCGCAGCTTGGCGACGCGGTAAGGTCGATTACGCTGCCCGGCGATCTCGTTGGCTATTACGAATCCACCCTCTACGCCAAGGTCACCGGCTATGTGCGGAGCATTGCGGTCGACAAAGGCGATCGCGTCAAACAGGGCGAAGTGCTCGCGGTGATCGAGGTGCCCGAACTCCATCAGCGGCTCGACCAGGCGCTCGCTGATCTCGAAATTCACCGCGTCACCTATCAGCGGCTCGACAAAGTGTGGAACACCGATTCGCGTCTCGTTGCGCGCGAGGATGTTGATGTCGCCTACGCCAAGTACCAGGAGGCAAAGGCCGGGGTCGCCGAACTGCGGGCACTGGAAAGCTATACCCGTATCACCGCGCCCTTCGACGGGATCATCACCGGGCGCTTCGTCGATCCCGGTGCGCTGGTCAAGATCGGTGGCGGCGGATCCGTCCCCGGCGGTCTCGCGGGTTTCGCATTGGATGCGCAGGAGGTTTCGAGTCACCCGAGCGGCGGCGCGACTCCGGTGCTAAGTGAAGCAATGATCAATATTCTGCGCACCTACATTTACGTGCCGCAAGACACCGTACTATTTATACATCGCGGGATGCCCGCCAAACTGAGTATACAGGCAATGGCCGGACGCCGGTTCACGGGCGCCGTCACCCGCTTTACCCATTCGCTCGACTTCTCAACGCGGACGATGCTCACCGAAGTGGATATCCAAAATCCCGGGCGCGAGCTTTACCCCGGGA
>JBOHWJ010000186.1:0-6258 GCA_050736495.1 Binataceae bacterium (SeqCode)
CGCGAGCGCGCTCCAGCGCGCCTTTGAAGATAGCCATCCGCTGAACGACCTGCCGCGCGGTTCCTCGGTGCGCCTGGTCTATCAGGAAAAGGTAAGCCGCGACGGCACCGCGCATCAAGTCGGCGGACTTGAGGCGGCGCAAATCAAGGATGGCCACGAAACCTTGAGCGCCTTCGCCTTCCGCGACGAGCATGGCCAACCCCACTTCTATGACGCCAACGGCGACGCACTCGGCTTGCAGTCGCTGCGCTTTCCGATCACGTTCAGCTATATTTCCTCGGGCTTCACCTTTCATCGCTGGCATCCGATTCTGCACGAATACCGGCCGCACGTCGGCGTCGACCTCGCCGCGCATTACGGCACCCCGGTCAAGGCGATCGCCGATGGGCGGGTCGATACCGCTGGCTGGTGTGGCGAGCTGGGGCGCTGCGTGCGCATCCATCATGACGGCGACATGGTCAGCATCTACGGTCATCTCTCACGTATCGCCAGCGGTCTTCGGCCGGGCGACGAGGTGACGATGGGCCAAGTGATTGGACGCGTCGGCTCGACCGGTCTGTCGACCGGACCGCATCTCCACTTTGCGATCGAAAAGGATGGCCGCTACGTCAACCCGTTGACGCAGCATCTGGGCGTGCATCATCAGGTATCGCCGCGGATGCGCAATTTGTTCGATCACTTAAAGCAGCAATATCTCGTGGTGCTCGATCGGCTGCCGGATTTTGGCGGCCATTTCGCCGCCCCGCATTCGCTGGTTGCGGGTAATTCCGCCTCCGTGGATCATCGCGCCAACACGGCCGGCGTAAGCCGCGTTGCGCGACGGTCGCGACGGTCGCGGCGTAGCCGCGTCACACGCGCAGTCGCGTCCTCCGCCGAAACCGCAACTCGCTGAAGGCCGCCGTCCTTTTTATCCACACTTCCAGCCAGAGTCCGGCTTCCGTTCGTTCGTCCCCGGGGATACGCTTTTCGGGTTGTGCCCGTACCGTGCATGCCAGGGGCGACAACAAAGGGTGCGGGACGACCTGATACGGGAGGTCGGTGATGCGCTCGCGAATCGACACGGATTTCTTTGCGCCGCCGCGGCCGCGCGTGATAGCCCATCGTGGAGCCAGCGGCCATTACCCGGAGAACACGCTCCCCGCATTTCGGGCCGCCTGCGATTTCGGCGCGCGCTATATCGAACTCGATGTGCGAATGACGCGCGACGGCGAAATTGTCGTTGCCCATGACGAGAATTTAGAGCGGATGTGCGCGCACGCGGGTACGATCGCCGGGACGACGCTAGGCGACTTGCGCCGGCTCGACGCCGGTCACAACTTCGCACCTGCCGACGGTGAGGAATTTCCATTTCGCGGCCGTGCAATCACGATCCCGACGCTGGCGGAAGTCTTGAGCGAGTTTCCCAACGGCTATTTCATTGTCGAGATGAAGCAAGTCGCGCCGGGCCTGGCGGCGCCCCTGCTGAGGGTGGTCGAGCGTGCCGGGATGCGCCGGCGGGTGCTGGTCGCGAGCGAACATCAGGCGCCACTCGACGAGTTCCGCAGGTTGGCGCCGGATATTCCAACCAATTTCCCTTACCGCGAGATTGCGGCCTTTATGATGTCGTTGCCGCCGGGCACGCCGCGCTTTATCCCTCTAGGTGATGCGTTGCAGATTCCGCCGATCTACGAATCATGGCGCATCGTATCGGTGGAGAGCGTCGCCGCGGCACATCGGCTCGGGGTCGAAGTTCACGTCTGGACGATCAACCAGGAAGCGCAGATGCGCGAGATGCTGACCATCGGCGTCGACGGCGTTATCACCGACTTCCCCGACCGTTTGTTGGCGATTCTGTAAGGAGTAGCGGCTGATGCTCAGGGAATGAAGCCGGCGGCACGCAGACGCTGAGCCGGCATCATGTCGGGCATTTCCCAAAATCGATTCACCGCGCGCATCAATGCCATCGTATCGGCCTGCCCGAGACGGCGCAGATGTTGAACCAGCCCCTCGCCGTCGACTTCCCATTTGGACGCAAGGCCCGACTCCTTGATCGCGAGGTCGACTTCGCGCCAAACGACTTCTGGGCGCAGCGATAGCGGCAGACCCTCCAGTGCTTCACATACGAGTGCGGCTTCAGCCTCTCTCAAACCAATCCGCTGCAGCATGATGATATCGAGCGGGGTCAATTTGGTCATATGCTCTCGCTCCGCATTGGATTTCGCACCTACCACACATTATGCCAATGTCAATAGCAAAATTTAGTCAAAGCTGCAAATTCCTGGTGGATGCTGACGCTGTGTGATAAGAAGGTTGCGGCTCGTGGGTATCCATACTCAGCGTACTTCTTAACCGACGTTTGTCCGGCGTCTCCATTCGGTTTCGTCGATTTGTTCGGTCACGAGCTCCCAGCACTCCGGGCAGAGCAGTACCAGCGCGCCAGGTTCCGAGGGCTTGTCGCGCTCGTGCGGGGTGTGGGCGACGACTACCAACCGCCTATTGGGATGCGATGCCGGGCTCTCACACAATTCGCATTGCAACCAGCTTGGGGCGGGCTTTGCGCCTGCACGCGTAATGGCGATTAAGAGCGGTTGCTCCTCGAGTCGACTCGGCGTCCCGTGGTCTTCAGGTTTGGCCCCCAACTCCAAGCCCCCCTTGGCGCAGCGTCGAATATATTGGCCGCCCGGTCACAGGCCGCAGCGCAGACCGTCAAGTGCCAGGCGTCCTCTCCACATGGTCCTGTAGGAAAAATTCCCGTCGATCGAGGCATTCGTCACGCCAGAGCGCGTGGCTATCCACAGCGGCGCATCCCCCTTTTGCGATTATCCGCAGTGTCGACTGCGCATCACCGGCAAGCTGCGCGCCTCGTGGTCCCTGTGTCGGTAGGGTAGAGCAACTCACGTGCCGAGCAATCGCGATTTCAAGTTATCCTAGTGTGACGATTGCGTCGGACCGGCTGGCACCGTCGCAACGCGGTTGCTCGGCTGCAACTTTATGGCGCTGGTGCCAGCGGGTAATGTAGGGCTGGCTATCGTGGCAGAGCGGCTCGCGTAGCTGAAGGACAGGGGCTCCATGATGAAAATCGAAAGTGATATCCCGATCCGAATCGATCCCGGCCAGAATCCGTTTCTGCAAGGGACCTTTGGCCCGGTCTCGCGCGAAATCACGGCGACGGATCTCGAAATGGTTGGCGAAATACCCAGGGACCTCGACGGTGTTTACCTGCGCAATGGTCCCAATCCGATTTTTCAGCCGCGCGGCCGCTACCACTGGTTCGACGGCGACGGCATGGTGCATGCGGTCGAATTCCACGACGGCAGGGCGACTTATCGCAACCGCTGGATCCGCACCGCCGGCTTCCTCGCCGAGCGCGCGGCCGCACGCGCGATATGGCCCGGCCTGATGGACCGTCCCGACTCGGCGGCGCCCCGAGGCTTCGGCTCCGACGGATGGCTCAAGGATAGCGCCAACACCGACCTGGTATTTCACAATGGCCAGGCGCTCGCGTTGTGGTATCAATGCGGCCTGCCGTACAAGCTCGACCCACGCACGCTGGAAACCATGGGGGTCGAAAGTTTCGGCGGCGCCCTGCGCCGCACCGTTTCGGCTCACGCCAAGGTCGACCCGTCGAGCGGCGAATTGCTGTTCTTCGACTACGCCACCGAGGCGCCGTTTATGACCTACAACGTGGTTTCGGCGGCGGGCGAACTCGTGCATCACGCACCCATCGAGCTGCCCGGTCCGCGTCTGCCGCATGACATGGCGTTCACGAAGCATTACTCGATATTAATGGATTTGCCGCTATTCTGGGATCCGGAGCTGCTGGCGCGCAAAGTTCACAAGGTCACCTACCATCCGGAATTGCCCAGCCGCTTCGCCGTGCTGCCGCGCCACGGCACCAACGCCAGCGTGCGCTGGTTCGAAGCCTCGTCCTGCTACATCTATCATGTGGTCAACGCGTGGGAGCAGGGCGATGAGATCGTGATGGACGCCTGCCGCGTGGTCGAACCGGCGCCCAATAGTCCGCGCGGCGAGGGCGAGCTTGCGCGGATGCGCGCGTTTCTGCGGCTCGAAGCGCGGATGTATCGCTGGCGTTTCAACCTCGGCACCGGCGCGGTCACGGAAGAGCAGCTCGATGACGAGAAGACCGAATGGCCGACCATCAATCGTCATAGAATGGGGCGGCCAACGAGCTACTCGTACAACTCGCTCGTGCCACATTACCAGGGGCTGGTAAAATACGACGCCGAACGCCGCCGCTCGGAACGCTACCTGTTCGGTCCCGGCCGCTCCGCCAACGAGGCGCCGTTTGCGCCGCGCGTGGGCGCCGTCGACGAGGACGATGGCTATGTCGTCACGTTCGTTGCGGACGCCAGCCTCAGCGACGCCGGCGAGGTGATCATTCTCGACGCCAAAAACATCGGCGCCGGACCGCTTGCGCGGGTCAGGATTCCTCAGCGCGTGCCGGTTGGCTTCCATACCACGTGGATCCCGGGAGCGCAGTTGCGCACAGGTTGAAGAATCAGGGGCTAGCCGGCGACGGCGCGTGGACGGGTTCGCGGCGGCGCGCGAGCGTCAGCACCAATGCGATTCCGGCAATAAGCAAAAGCGCACCCGCGAGCGCGAACGCCATCCACCAGTGATGCAGCAATTGGTGGAGCAGCAGGATCACCGCCGCGAACACGCATAATACGCCGTAGCCGATTGCCGCTAGCGCGACTATCAATTTCAGTATGCGGTCAATTTCATCTTTGAGCGCGTCCCTCAGTCCAACTTCGAACAGCCGAATTTCGGCCTCGGCGATGCGCGATAGGTCGTCGACCGCGCGCGCGGCGAGTGCGGGCCAATCGGGCAGGTTGGTTTCGGCACTTCGCCAGACCGCTTTTTCACGCGGGCTGTTCATGATGCTCGTCACCGGGAGCATGATCGTTGGCCGGACGAACCCACAGCCTGAGGGTCAACAGGGCGCCCAACGCGAGCGCTTCCAGCGCCGAAACATTAACGCCGCCGCCGGCGACAAAGCCCGCGGCGGCGGCGACGCACGATGACGTCCACGGATGGCGCTTCACCAGTTCCTGTGGATTGAGCCACGCTTCGGTTCGTTCGACCTTGTGACCGAACTGCGCCATGGTCTGGTGCAGGTCGCGCCGCGCCGCGTCGAGTTCATTATCGATTGTCGCGATATCGTGTGCCATTGCCATCGGTGGTGCCTACCAAACCTGTAAGTAGTTTGAGGGTCGCCTCTCGCAGCACGACGCGACCGAAGACGGTGGCGGCGGCATAGCCCACGCGGGTGGACGCGCCGCCGCCGAAAATAAATCCGATCGCCACAGCCGCGGCCAGCGCCTTCAAGGGTTCTTTCCTCACGGCGTCTGACCAATGGCCGCTACGATCGGAAGCGGCTGCGGGCGAAGCGGCTGAAGCAGCCATCGCTCCGCCTCACGGCGAAACTCGCTTAAGCGCGCGCGCCAGCACGTATCCAACGGCAAATGCCGCCACCATCGCGATCCATGGCTCGCGGCGGACGAAATCGCTGAGATTGGTCGAGACGTTGGTGGCCAGTTCGAGGCCGCTGTTGGCGTAATCGCGTGCGCGCGCGCCATAGTCGCGCGCCACCTTCTCGACCTTTTCGCTCGCGGCACCGGTCAAATTTGCGGCCGAATTTTCCATGACTGTCGTTACACCTCCCGGCTTGAATACCGTGAAACCCTTACTCTAGCTCCATCAAACTTTGCGCGCACACCGGTGAGAAGAGAGCGACCGACGGCAGTTGAGGTTGAGGTGCGCCCCGCCAGCACTACATCGCAACGTTCACATCATGCGCGGAACATGCAATCCATTGACACTTCCGATCAGGCCGAATACCTGCACTAGCCAGATCAAAACCACCACAAAGACCACGACATTGAGCAGGCGTTTGATGCTGGCGGCCATTGGGATATAGGTATTCACCAGCCACAACAAGTCCAATCACAATAAGTACGATTACGAGTTGCACCAGTGTTATCCGGTCACCTGTTACTCAGTTTGATCATTTGCTAGCCATATTCATCCCCGATTCATCGCTTGGCGAACCTCGTAGCCATTCAGTTCCCTTGTGTATTATTTTCGGTGCCAACCGCACCGTCCGCGGCATGCGATTCGGGTTCATTCGAACGCCCGGAATCGCTCATATCCGCGTTGGTGTACTTGATCTCGCTGTGAACCTCTTTCACGCCGATAACCTGCCTGGCGATTTCGGGCGCGCGTTTCGCCATCTCCTTGCCTGGCACGGTCCCGGAG
>JBOHWJ010000187.1:0-2954 GCA_050736495.1 Binataceae bacterium (SeqCode)
TTGTAGAAGGCGTCCTCGATTTCCTTCCATTCCCATTCGGAGGGATCTCGCTCATCGTCGGCGTGCGCTCCCACGATGCTTTCGATGAGCTCGTCGCACATGTCCATGATGTCTTCTTTGAGCGGAGCGCCGCCGAGCAACTCCTTGCGCCGATGGTAGACGACTTCGCGCTGCTTGTTCATCACGTCGTCGTATTCGAGCAGGTGTTTGCGGATATCGAAGTTGTGCGACTCGACTTTTTTCTGGGCGTTCTCGATGGCCTTGGAGATCCAGCGATGCTCGATGGGAATGCCGTCGTCCATTCCGATTCGGCCCATC
Source organism: Binataceae bacterium (SeqCode) (assembly GCA_050736495.1). Lineage (GTDB taxonomy): Bacteria > Desulfobacterota > Binatia > Binatales > Binataceae > JBOHWJ01. The sequence goes on from JBOHWJ010000187.1 coordinate 319, forward strand.
AGGCCCTTGAGCCGGTCCGCGCCGAATATGCGCAGCAGGTCATCTTCGAGCGAGAGGAAAAAACGCGAGGAGCCAGGGTCGCCCTGGCGCCCCGAACGGCCGCGCAACTGGTTGTCGATGCGGCGCGACTCGTGCCGTTCGGTGCCAAGGATATGCAGGCCGCCCGCTTCCAGCACGCGCTTGCGCTCCTCGGCGCATTCGGCGCGATGACGCGCGAGCGCCTGCTGAAAGTTCGCGTCATTGGGGTCGCGCGTGCCGGTTTCGGCCGCCGTCATTCCTTCCGGATTGCCGCCCAGCACGATATCGGTGCCGCGTCCGGCCATGTTGGTCGAAATCGTGACCGCGCCCAAGCGTCCGGCTTGCGCGACGATCTCGGCCTCCCGCTCATGGTTCTTGGCGTTCAGCACGTAGTGCCTGACAGCGGTGCGCTGGAGCTGAGTGGCGACGCGCTCGGACTTTTCGATCGAGACGGTGCCGACCAGCACCGGCTGGCCGCGCTCGTGGCAATCTTTGATCTCCTCGATTACCGCATCGAACTTTTCGCCCTCGGTCTTGTACACAACGTCGTGATGATCAATACGGATCATCGGCATGTTGGTCGGGATGACGACCACGTCGAGATTATAGATCTCCTTGAACTCGACCGATTCAGTGTCGGCCGTGCCGGTCATCCCGGCGAGCTTTTTGTACATGCGAAAGTAGTTCTGAAAGGTGATGGTCGCGAGCGTCTGATTCTCCGATTCGATCTTGACTCCTTCCTTGGCCTCGATCGCCTGGTGCAGTCCGTCGCTCCAGCGCCGCCCCGGCATCAGCCGGCCGGTGAATTCGTCGACGATGAGCACCTCGCCTTCCTTGACCACGTAGTCGACGTCGCGTTTGAACAATGCATGCGCCTTAAGCGCCTGGTTGACGTGATGAACCAGCATAATGTTGCGCGGGTCATAAAGATTTTCGACCCCGAGCAACTGCTCGGCGCGGGTGACGCCGTCCTCGGTCAGCGAGACGATGCGAAGCTTCTCGTCGACGGTGTAATGCTCCTCGATTTTGAGGCGCGGCATCACGCGATCGACCAGATAGTAGGTATCGGTTGATTCCTCGGAAGCGCCCGAGATGATGAGCGGTGTGCGCGCCTCGTCGATCAGGATCGAATCGACTTCGTCGACAATCGCGTAATTGTGTTCGCGCTGGACGTAGTCCTCCAGGTTGAACTTCATATTGTCGCGCAAGTAGTCGAAGCCGAATTCGTTGTTCTGGCCGTAGGTGATGTCACAGGTGTAGGAGAGCTTGCGCTCGTGGTCTTCGATGCCGTGGACGATGACACCGACGCTCAGCCCCAAAAAACGGTAGATCTGGCCCATCCATTCGGAGTCGCGCCGCGCCAGATAGTCGTTGACCGTGACCACGTGGACGCCCCGTCCGCTGAGCGAATTGAGCACGGCGGGCAGCGTCGCCACCAGGGTCTTGCCTTCGCCGGTTTTCATCTCGGCGATTTTGCCCTGGTGCAGCACCATGCCGCCAATGAGCTGAACGTCGAAATGGCGCTGGCCGAGCGTGCGCTTGGCCGCTTCGCGCACGACCGCGAAGACTTCCGGCAAAACGTCTTCGAGCGCCTCATCGCGCTCCTCGCGTTCTTCGATGGCGCTGATGCGGGCCTTCCACTCAGCGAGACGGCTGCGTAGTTGGTCGTCGCTTTCCTTCGACATCCCCGCTTCGAGCCGGTTGATTTCGTCTACGGCGGGCCGCATGCGTTTGACCTCGCGGTCGTTTTTTGACCCGAAGATCTTGCGCGCGGCGTCTGTCAGCGATGAAGCCATGATATGCGAACTAGCCTGAGCCGAAATGCCCGCAGCTTTTAGACGCGGGCGTTAATTTAAAAATTCTAATCCTTCGCGCGGCATTTTTCAGCGTTCTGCGGTGAAGGCTCTTCAGCGCTCGATCCGCACCGCCGATTCGACCTGCGGGCCCAGGAAGCGCCGGCCGACGCGGACGAAACGCTCGGGCGTCTCGGTTACGAAGAAACTGCGTGCGCCGCCGCCACTACCGCCACGCGCGATCCTGAGCGCGTCCAACTGGCCGCGTACCGCCGCCGCCGTCGCCGTCGCCGAGTCGACGATGCGCACGCCGCGGCCAAGCACGCGTTCGAACAGCGTGCGCAGCAGCGGATAGTGAGTGCACCCGAGCAGCAGCGTGTCGATGCCGCTGGCCTTGAGGCTTTCGAGGTAATGGGCGACGGTGCGCTCGGCGATTTCGTTGTCGGTCCAGCCCTCCTCAACCAGCGGCACCAACAGAGGACATGCGCGTGTGTAAATCTCGGCGCCGGCGCGCAGCGCCTGGATGGCGCGTGTGTAGGCGCCCGAAGCGATCGTCGCCTCGGTTCCGATGACACCAATTTTGCCCGTGCGCGAGGCTGTGGCCGCGGCGCGCGCGCCCGGCTCGATCACGCCGACCACCGGCACGATGGTGTCGCGCGCTATTTCGTCGAGTGCGACCGCGCTTGAGGTGTTGCATGCCACCACCAGCATCTTGATGCCCTTGGCGAGCAGGAATTCCGCGTTCTCGCGCGAGTAGCGCACGATCACTTCATTCGACTTGGTGCCATAGGGCAGCCGTGCGGTGTCGCCCAGGTAGACGAAATC
>JBOHWJ010000188.1:0-12548 GCA_050736495.1 Binataceae bacterium (SeqCode)
ACCTGTATTCGTGGATGCGCGCGACTCTTCGCCGCGCTCAGGGTAACGGCAAGGCCCGTGCGCCGCTGCCGCCCATCCTGAGTGCGGCGCGCGCGTCAATGCGGAGTCCATAGCGGCACCGCCCGGAACAGCCCGTCGACGATGCCAATCTGATAGGCGAGGAACAGGCCGAAGCCGAAGCTGAGCAGCCCCGAACCGATCGCCAGCGCGCGATTAACCTTCGCCATCCGATTCGAGGCGAAGACGAACGGCGCACCAATCGCAGTCGTGATCAGCACCATCCCGAGCACCACGCCGACGCAAAAGATAACGAGATAGACCGACGCCCACAGCGCTTGCGGAATCGCGCCGAGCACCAGCAGCGCAATAGCCGCGCTGCCGGCGAGCCCATGAACCAGCCCAACTCCAAACGATTTCAGCAGCGGGCGGCGCGCCGTAAGTCCCGGCAACAGCACGCCCGGCGGCATTATATGCTGATGCGCGGGCGCCGCATGAGTCGCGGCATGCGGATGGCGGTGCGGGACGCCTTCAGCATGAGCGTGCGCATGGATGTCCGCATGGACGTGCGGATGGCGATGGATGGAGCCGTCGTGCGTGTGGGGATGGGAATGGACGACCAGCGTAGAGGCGGCCGGCTCAGCGTGGGCCCATCCGATGCGCGCGAGCAGCTTCCGCATCAGCGCGTTCGCGGACGAGAGTCCGAGCAGAATGAGCACCAGTGCCACCGCGAATTCCATCGAGAGACCGACGCGCGCCGGCACGGCGAGTTTGAAAACGATAATGGCCGTCCCGACCGCCAGCACGGTCACGGTATGGCCGAGACCCCATACCAGCCCGATACGCATCGCGGTGCCAAGACGCCGCTCGCGCGTCAGGATGGCGGTGACCGCGATTACGTGGTCGGGATCGGTCGAATGGCGCATCCCGAGCAGCAAGCCCAGCAGCGCGAGTCCAAGTGGTGCGGCGTGATTGACGGTCATGGGTCGAATTACCTTTGGGGAGCAGGTCGCCAATGTCTATTCGATTGGAGGCAGCACGGTAAAGCGAGAAATTGATCGCGCGCGGACTGCCACTTGCGGTTGTGACGCGCGCGACTGAAGTCGGGACCGCGCGGCGCCACGGCCGTACCCGTGTCAGGACGCTTGCAGCGGCGTCGTGTCGGCTCGGGTGGCCAGTGGCGCCGTGCGTGCGGGTATCATCGAGAGTACCAGCGCGACCACGCATACCGCGGTCGACACGATGAAGGCGTCATGGAAGGCGCCGATGAAACTTGCGAGCTTGATCGCGGCGTCCGACAGATGGGTCTGGCTGAGCGCCGCCAGATGAATCGCGCGGCGCGCGCTGAAGACCTCCGCCGCCGTGGTCACGCCCGCGACCACGCCCAGCGTGCGCATCATCGCGAACACGCCGGCGGCGACGCCCTGACGCTCGCGCGCGAGCGAACCCATCACGTAGTTCATGTTGGCCACGGCGAAGGTGCCGACGCCGAGGCCGACCAGGAGCAGCGCCGCCGCGACCAAGCCATACGGCGCGCTGGCTCCGAGCCGGCTGGTGAGATAGAGCCCGAGCGTCTCGATGGCGAGGCCGGGCACCTGCAGGCGGCGCGCGCCGAAGCGGTCGGCGAGTACGCCCGACAGCGGCGCCGCCAGCGCCATCCCGAGCGGGCAGGGCGCCAGCAGCGCGCCGCCCGAGGACGCCGGATACTTGAGAATGTCGACGATGTAATAGGGCACCAGCAGCCACACCGCGAACATCGCGAGATTGGCCAGCAGGTTGGCGAGATTCGCCAGCGTCAGCCCCGGCGTGAATAGCGCGAGGTCGACCACCGGCTGCGCGACGCGGCTCTCGGTGAAGAGAAAGGCGCCGAACACCGCCAGTGACCCCGCCAGCATCAGCAGCACGCGCACCGACAGCCATCCGAGTTCACGTCCGCGATTGAGCACGATCAGGAAGCCGACCACGCTGATGGCCAGCGTGAGCGCGCCGACCAGATCGAAATGCTGCTCGCGGGTGCCGCCGCCGCTTTCGCGCAATAGCGGCGCCGCGAAAATCCAAGTCACGATAGCGATCGGCACGCGGAACAGAAAGACGCCGCGCCAACTGAAGCGGTCAACCAGGTAGCCGCCAATCACCGGTCCGCTGGTCGAGCCGAAAAATCCGGTCATATTAATGAAGCCCAAGGCGCGTCCCAGCTCCTCGGGCGCGAAAGCAACCGCCACGATGGCCGGCGCGCTCGCCGAAATCAGCGCGCCCGAAACGCCCTGTAGGACACGAAAGAACAGGAGCAGCGGGTATGTCGAAGCCAGCCCGCACAGCGCGAGTGCGATGAAGCTCACCGTCATGCCGGCCAAAAAGACGCGCTTGCGGCCGAACACATCGGCCAGCCGGCCGCATCCAAGCAACAGGCTGGCGGTGGTCAGGACATAGGTGATGACGATCCATTGGATCATTGCGACGTTGAGATGGAAGGCCGAAGTGATGGCGGGGAAGGCAATATTAAGTGATGAATCGAGCGAAACGGGTAAAGTTCCAACGCTCGCTATTATGAGCGCGATCCAGCGGTAGCGACTTTTCTCCATCTGATTTCGGTCGAGAGTACGATCCTTCCGCGGCCTTGAGTAACCATAGCCGCATCCAGGCGTTGATTGCCGCGGTCACGCCGCCATCGATCGCTTCAAGCGTAGTTGGCACCACGCTGACAAACATGGATTTTACCAGGCGGATTCAGCCGTCCGCGCGCGCAGGCCTTCGGTTCCGCAAGGAACATCAAGTTTTGCGGACGGGATTAGGGCGCGACATCCAACGAAGCGCCGCGCCATTGTCGTGGCGGAATCGCGAAATACTGGAGCTCCGGAAGTCCAAAAGCGTCAACGATTGACCGCTCGCGGCGTGCTCTGTCTGAACTCGAGCGCCACCTCGCGCATGGTCTTGAACGTGACGCCGTCGCGCTCGCGAATATGCTTCAAGAGACGCTCGAGCATGAGCAAACGATGGCCGCGGCCGATCGCCTGCGGATGCATTGTCAGGATGTAGACGCCCTCGCCGAGACGCTCGTGGAGATAGTCGAAATCGCCCACCCAGATGTCGTAAACGTGCGCGGGCGAGGCCAATCCGGGATTCACAGCGTTACGCGTCCACACGTGCTCGAAGATGGGAAAGTCGTCGAGCCCCCAGGTGAAGGGCAGTTCGACCAGTTCCGATTCCTTGCCGAAAACGAAGGGCCCGTCGTGCGGCGCCTGGTCACCGACCCGGCAGTAGTAGGGCGAGAAGTCATTGCCCATCATGCTGCTGTCGTAGAGAAAGCCGCGCCTGAGCAGGATATCGATCGTACTGGCCATCAGGCCTGCGGCGGGCGAGCGGTAGCCGACAGGAGTCTTGCCGGTGACGCGCTTGAGTGTTTCCGTGGCGCGGTCGAAGTCGCGCACCTCGTCCTCGGGTGTTTTGGGGCGTTCATGGAAGTAGCCGTGGTGGCCGACCTCGTGGCCTTCTTCGGCGATTTTAGCGACGGTCTCGGGATAGGCGTCGGCGCTATGGCCGGGCACGAACCAGGTCGACTTTATGCTCCACTCGCGCAGCATCGAGAGCAGGCGCTGGGCCGCGACGTTGCCGAACTCGCCGCGCGAAATCGCGCTGGGCGACTTCGCGCGAAAGGTTCCGAGCCACACTGAGATTGCGTCGAAATCAAAGGTGAGACAGACGGAGATTTTTTTGGCCATGGTAACCCCTCGAGCGTGCGTATCGGCGGCGGATCCCGCTCGGCCATCTCTACTTCGCAACTGGCGCAAGTGTCCAGCGGCGGAGTGCGCGGCGGCCGCGCCGCACTTGTGCCAGCCTCCGCCGCAGGTAATTTCAGTCTGCTTACGGCCACACATACGCATCAGTTTGCGCGCGCGGCGGCGGTCGTGACAAAGCTTCGCACACAGGCCATTGACACGCGCCGCCTCCACGCGGGTATTCGCTTGACAGCCGCGGCGGGCATGTTGTAAGCCCTTGCAGAACTTCGGGCTTGCAAGCCGAAGCGGGGCTTTTTATGGCCTTGAATAGAACGGCTTTCGGGGGCATAGCAGGGGACAGGCAAGGGGCTAATCGCGACAGGAATTTATCGGTAATCATTCCAAGTCAGAGGACAGACCGGGCTCGCATGGCGATCTCGTTGATGGTCGCGCGGGCGAATTTGCACGGCTGTTGTCGATTCGATGACTGGGGTGGTATTGGTGGCCGGCATTCATTCAAAATGCGCGGGTTTCGAGCGAGCGGACAGCCGATAGTGTGGCGCCGGAAATGTGCTCCGGACGGCTCGATATAAGATTATGAGGTGGTTTTGAGCTTGAAGCTTATGCAGCGGACAAGAGTTAAATTCTGGGCGCTGGCTGGCGCCTGCCTGCTGATGGTGGCGGTGGGTGCGATCAGCGCTCGCGGCGCTATCGAGACACCGACTCAAGGCCTGTTCAAGGGTAACACGCTGAGCAGCGCTCCGCGCTGGCTGAGCCTGTTCGGCGTCGCCATGAAACCCGACGGGTCCATCTATATAGTTGGATCCAAGGCGCTCCTGCTCATCTCCAAGGACGACGGCAAAAGCTGGCATGAGAATGAAGTGCGGGAACGGCCGGGCGGCAAGCTATTTCAGGATCGCGACCTCTATTCGATCCGTTTCACTCCCGACGGCAAGGTCGCATGGATATGCGGTGAGGAAGGCTTAATCCTGCGCTCAGACGACGGTGGCAAGAGCTGGGCTTTGCAGAAGTCGGGGACCGAAAAGAATTTGTTCAAGCTCTATGTAGCCGACGCTCAGAACGCCTATGTCGTCGGCGCCGACGGGACTATCCTGCGCACCACCGACGGCGGTCAGAATTGGCAGACGGTCAAGCCGCCCAAGAATGTCAGCTTCTTCGATATCACTTTTACCGATAAAAACACCGGCTGGGTGGTTGGCGAGTTTTCCACCGTGCTCGAGACCACCGACGGCGGCGCGACCTGGACTGTAAATTACGGCGGCAACACCGGCGATTACACAATCGGCCCATGGTTTTCCGTATACTTCACCGACCCACAGAACGGCATCGTCGCGGGACTCTCGGGTGATCTGCTGATCACGTCGGATGGCGGCAAGACCTGGCAGAAAGCCAAGCTGCCCGATGCGGTCGCGAGCTACATTGTCACCCAGGATCCATCGAATAAGAAGCTCTGGATCGGTGGCAACGGCGGCAACATGTTCGATCGCAATGCGAGTGGCCAGTGGCGGTCGCTGGAACGGGCGACATTCAATGATATTACCGACATTGTGTTCGCTGGTAACCAGGGATTTGCGGTCGGCTTGAACGGTACCATCCTGCGGACCAAGAATGCGGGAGAGCAATGGCAAGTAGTTCAGTAAAACTAAGGAACCTGCGGGTCGGCGAATTCGTCCTCCGCTTTCGAGCCGCCATCGGCATCATCTTGCTCGTAATCAGCGCGATCATGGCGTACTACTGTACGCGGGTAACGATTGCGACTAATTTCGATGACTTTTTTCCCGCCAATCATCCCAACGTAAAGCTCTATCGCGAGTGGCAGAAGTACGGCGGCGCCCAAGTCCTCGCGGTGATGGTTCAGGTCAAGCACGGCACTATCTTCAACTTCGACACCCTCAAAAAGATCCAGGGCATCCAGGACGACGTCAATAAGCTGCCCGGGGTCGACCATAACGAGGTTCTCTCGCTCGCTTCCTACCGCGTCAGCTACGCCGAAGCCGCGCCGGGCTCGCTCACCATCAAGCCCTTCATGTTTCCAAAAGTGCCAACCACCGAGGCTGGTATCACGGAGCTGGAGCACCACGTGATGGCGAACCGCGCGCAGATCCAGCAATTGGTAAGCGCGGATGACAAGAGCGCCCTCGTAACCGCTTCATTCAACGAACGCGGTCTCAACTACAAGCAGCTATTCAACGACGTTCAGCAGCTAGTCAAGAAGTATCAGGGTCCCAACGACGAGATTTATGTCGCCGGAGAACCGATCGTTCGCGGCTACGGCTACTATTACGAACCGCTCATCGATGGACTGTTCTTCGGCGCCGTCGGCGTCATGATTTTCATCCTATGGGCGACGGGCGGCCAGCGCAGCCGCTGGTGGGCGCCAATTGTCACCGGTACGCTTTCAGCCATCTGGGGCTTGGGCTTCGTCGGTATCATGGGGTACGACTTTGACCCCGTAATGATGGTCATACCATTCATCCTGACGGCCCGGGATATGAGCCACGGTATTCAGTGGCAGGGCCGATTACACGATGAACTGGAGCGTTTCGGCGGCGATAAATACGCCGCCTGCGCCGCCACCACGGATTTCATGCTGCCGCCAGGCTTCCTGTCGATCATGGCCGACATCAGCGGCATTATCTTTATTTCGTTTGGCGGTATCCCGGTCCTCCAGCACATCGCCCTCGCCGGTACGGTATGGCTCGCCGGATCGCTCACGATGGTCTTCATTTTCCAGCCCATCCTGATGAGTTACCTGCCAGTACCCCAGGTGAAGCACAAGCGGGCGGAGCGCGCGGCGCAACGCCAACAAAACCCGCGCTTCGTCAAGATCAAGATCTGGCTTACATGGTTAGTCCACGTACCCACCCGTCCGGGCACTCTGCGCAAGGCTCTGCTCGGAGGGGCGGCGGTATTCCTCATCTACGGCATTGTCTCGGGACTCGATTGCAAAATCGGCTACTCGACCGCGGGGACGCCACTGTATAAGTCGAATGCCAAGGTCAACCAGGACATTGACGCAATCGGGCATAAGTTCCCGCTCGAAGAAGGCTGGGTCATCCTGACGACGCCTTCCTATCCAGACAAGGCCTCGGTGCTCGGACCGACGGTGATGCGCATGGTCAACGACATGCGCGATTATCTTTTCGAAGATCCAAAGGTTGCGCAGGTAATCTCGTTTTCTTCGACCATCGCGGAGCCCTTCAACCAGATGTTCCATTATGGCTATCCGAAGTATCTGGGCAACGCCTCGTCGCTGGAAATGTCGGGTAACCTCTGGTTCCTGTACCTCAATGGATCAGCGCCCGGCGAGTTGGAACGCTACATTTCCAACCGCTCGAACAACGATACCTGTATTCGGATCCTGTTACGCGACCATACCTACGACACTCTCAACGCTATCAGGGATCGAATCAAGAATTTCGTGGCGGAGCGCGTGGTACCAGACCCTTCGCTCAAGGACGTCAAAGTTCATTATCTCGCCGGCATCGCGGGCCTGTATCTGGCCGCGAATGACGTACTTTACGAACTTGATTTTCTCAACATCACGTTCGTGCTCGCGGTGGTGTGGCTTTTCTGCCTGATGTCATTCCGATCGTTCGTGGCGGCATTCCTGTTCCTCTTCTCGTGCGTGCTCGCCAACTTCGGCGCCTTCATCTACATGAACCTCCGCGACATCGGCCTCACCATCGATACGATACCGGTTATCTCACTCGGTATCGGTCTGGGCGTCGACTATGGCATATACACAATCTCGCGCATCCGCGACGAGGTCATGGGTGGCATGGAAGTGGACGACGCCATTCCATTGGCGTTGAGCACGACCGGCGTCGCCGTCTTCAACACCTTCCTGGTTATGATCGGCGGCATCATGCCGTGGGTGTTTTCGCCGCTACTGTTCCACACCGAGATGAGTACGCTGCTCATCTTCCTCATGGCGACGAACATGATAGCGGGCTGTGTCATTCTGCCGTGTTACATATCGTGGGCGCGCCCGAAATTCATCTTCGGCGGTAAGTCAATGATTAAGGAGCGTGAACTGAAAGCGGCCGCGTCTTAAGGCAGGCCTATTGCGATCGTAGGCAGTGATCATATAAGAAAGCTTCGAAAGCAGATTACGTAAAGAGGAGGTAAGTTAGTCCGGTTATTTTTTTGACCGTCAGTCAGTCAGGCAGTACCGGTAGCAGCAGTAGATAGCAGCAGTAAGTGAACCGTCCTCGCTTGCCCCCTTAGCCGGGGAGCAGGCCAAGAGAGCAGTGAAGTAGTGCCAACCTGGGGACGGTTGGCCATGATTTCAGCTCAATGGAGGAGTGTATGGGGATCAGAGTCTGCGCATCTCGTGTGCTCGGGGGGTCTGTGAGATTCTCTACGGTCGCAGCCGCAGCCCTCCTGTTAGTCGGGTTATGCGGTGCACAAGCCTTGGCGGGGGCCGCGTCCGCCCAGCCCACCAATAGCCTCAACGTCACCAACTCAACCGTCAGCGCTTTGCCACAAGCCACAGCCGAGAATACCTGGCTGAGCGGCTTTCACGTGTCGGGGTTTCTGAGCCAGACCTTTGGCATGTGGCAGAACCCATCGGCTCTGCGCGATTACACCAAGAGCCGTAACACGCTGGCGACTTCGCGCACGTGGCTGCAAGTCGACGAGAACTACCGCCTGAATGAGAACAATACGTTCTTCATGCGCGAGTGGTTCGTCTACGAACCGCCGTACGCTTTCAATTCGGCCAACAACAATATTTATGCGGCCGGCAGCAACCCGTTAGCAGGCGGCGCCGGGCCGGCCAGTTTCGGCCACTTCATGAACGATTTCTACAATCAGTACACCGTTCGTGACGCCTGGTGGGAAAACAAGTGGGGTCCGCTGAATACCTACATTGGTAATCAGATCGTGGTGTGGGGACAGTCGCTCGCGTTTCGCGTCGGCGATGTCGTCAATCCGCAGGACACCTCGTGGAACTTCGGCTTTTCCAACCTCGAGCAATCGCGCGTTCCGCAGTGGATGGTGCATCCGATTCTCAACCTGCCCGAGTTCGGACCGTTCACTTCGAACTTCCTCGAAGGCGTGCTGATGCCGCGTTTGCAGCCGGAGTGGAACTGGGACTACGCCGACGGCCGTCTTTATGGCCAGGAGTCGAGCGTGGGTGGCACTATCAACCAGGGCTTTCCGGCGGCGATGCATGGACCTAGCGCGCGATTCGACGCGCACTATGCGGCACCGTACTCAATCGGGGCCACGGCGGTGGCGCCGGGCACCTCGGTCAATGGTCCGTTCGGCGAACCAGGCCAGAGTGGCCTGATCGGCGCACCGATCGACAACGCGTTTTTCTGGTGCACCAATTTAGGCTCCGCGACACAGCCGTTCAACCGGGTGCCGGCGAAAGCGCAGAGAAACTGCGCGATGAAACACGACGGCACGGTTAAGTTTGGACCGGTCGGCAGTGGCGCGTCGGTTGACATTGGCCAGTGGAAGATACCGGCGGCGACGGTGGCGAACTGGGACGAAGGTTTGCGCTTCCATACGCTGCTCGGCAGCACGGAAGTGACGGCCTTCTACTTCAACACGTTCGCCGACTATCCGAACATTTTCTGGCAGCAGGGCACCAACCAGTTCCGCTTCAAGTTCCAGCCGACTCAGTTCGTGGGCGTGACGGCCGACCGTCCGTTGCCGATGCCGGCCAGCTTGTCGGAATACTTCCCGTTCGTCGGACGTGGCGAGTTTGTTTACGCCAACCATCAGAGCTTCACGGATTTCGACTACCTGCGTTATCCGACCGGCCAGAAGTTTTCGGACTCGGTGGACTTCATGCTGGCGCTTGACCTTGACCAGGCTTATGCACCGTGGCTGACCTCGACCGGAAACCTGTCGGCCAACCTCGAGGTGCAGGACTACATCATCATGGACAACTCCAAGGATCTTATGAATGCGGGAGCTCCATGGGGTGGTGTCGGCGGCGCGCTGGTCACGCCTTCGCGCAAGAACGACGTCAACGCGCTACTCAACATCGGCACGTCGTGGTTGTGGGAGGATGTCGCGCCCACCTGGACGATGATTTACAACCCGACGGGCAGCACCTTCCTGTTGTTTCCTTCGGTGGTGTTGAACCCGCCGTGGACGAAGAAGTACTTCGTGAAGCTGCAGGCGATCGAAGTGCTGGGCGGCGCTCCCAACTATGGCGCGGGCATTTTCAAGGGCGAAAGCCTGCTGACGGCGCAATTCCAGTACACCTTCAACCTGCTTTAATCTCAACGGTTCTCTAACCGGTCACGGCGGACGCATAATGCGTCCGCCGTGACCATCCACCCAGTCACTTTCGTTTTCAACCTCGCGTAATTTTCGTCCGCCTCCGCGCGGAAATTTATCTTCTAAAGCCTCAACATGCGGCATTGCGAGCGGGCTCCGCTTGTGACGCTCGCGCTTTGCTCCGCTCCGGCGCATGCTCGTATATTTGTGTCCTCGTGACGGAACGATTTCATTCGCCTGCCCAAAAGAATTACGGTGACCGCTCGCGCGACGAGTCGGATAATAGCGCTGACGGAGTGTCAGACTGCCTTTATCAGCTCATGTAAGCTCTCCAAAGAGGAGACAAGACCGGCGCGCCGAAATCGCGTACAATTGCATCACGGCATCACCGATGCGGAGCTTCATCCGGCCTGCGCGGCAGAGTAACGATATAATTGGCGTGTTGCCGGGGGCGCGAAATCGGTTATAGCCTGTGCCATCCGAAGTGAAGCGCCGCGCCCGTGAAGCCGAGCCGAATCAGGAGGATTGTATTAATATGTTCCGAAGGGTCGCTGTGTTGTTGGCACTCGCACTCATCGCAGGGCCATTGACTGCCTGTCAGAACGCGGGACGAAAGGCCGCTTTCGACCCGAGTCTCGCACAGTATTTCTTCCCGCTGGAAGTCAATTCGGTGTGGACCTACCAGGTCAAGAGCAAGAGCCAACGTCAGACTTACGTTATGACCGACCGCGTGGTCGGCGTGAAATACGTTCCTTCGCTGAACGTTACCGGCAATGTGGTCGAGGAATTCTACAACCTCGACCGCGGCGGTACGCGCCCAATCATTTATCTCACCAAGAACGGATATCTGACTCGCCTATCCGGTCTGGACTACAAAAAAGACGCGATCGAGGCGCCTGCCTGGGGGCGTTCCGAGGATGGCATGTTTCTCCCCGAACGGCTGATGCCGAATCTGGCGTGGAACAACACCATTTTCCCATTTGGCCACATGGCCGGTTCGTTCGACATCAAGCAGAGCCATCGGAGTTTTATCGAAGCCGAAGATGTCGTCGTGCCCGCGGGCCATTTCACCAACTGCATACGGGTCGAAACCTCCGCCCATTATGAGGGCGGATCGTACGCGAAGATGAAAGGTAAAATGGATTTGACCTACGAGGACTGGTACGCGCCGCACGTGGGGCTGATAAAGACGGTTGCCCTCGAAGGCGGTCCCAAGGGACCCGAGATGGAGCGGGTTGAGTTGATCCGTTTCAACGTTCCGAAATTGAAGGCGTTGACGCACGATTCGTCAAAGCCGGCGGGTGCCGAGGCAAAAGCGGCGGCCAGAGACACTTCACCGAAGTAGCGTCGACCGGTTCTGTGCGCGCTCAAAATGATTCCGGCGGCGGTGGCGGCGGCGTTACTTACCGGTGCGCCGGCAGCAGCCGCGTGGGCATAATCTTCCCGCCGCGACCATTAAAGTGATAGCGTAAGCAATCGTTTTTCTCCGGCAAGGGGAGCCGAGAGAGGAGTCAATGCCGATGGCAAGATGGACTGTGTCAGCGTTGGCGATTGCGCTGTTGGGGACGTCGATTTGCGCATGCTCGGGCTCATGGTCGTGGGAACCATCGGCCAATTTTTTTCCGCTCGTGCCTAACGAAACCTGGACCTATCGTGTCCAAAGCAAGAGCCAGCGCGCCAGCTACGTCATGACCGACCGCGTGATAGGCTCACAATACGTGCCTGCGCTGAAGCTCACGGGCGAAGTGGTCGAGGAATACTACAACTTTGATCGCGCCGGGCTGCGGCCGATCATTTACTTCGAGAAGCGCGGCTACCTGACGCGGCTGTCGGGTCTGGAATACGCCAAGACCGATCATAAGATAGTCGCGCCCTCATGGGGCAGGTCGCTCGACCAGGATTTTCTGCCTGAGCGTCTGATCCCCAACCTGGCTTGGAATAATGAACTGTTTCCTTACGGCAAGCTGCCGGGCGCCTTTGAAGTCGCGCAAAACCACAAAACCTATGTCGAGAAGCACGAGATCGACGTTCCCGCCGGTCATTTCCACAACTGCATTCGGGTCGAGACCGAGGCCCTATACCATGGCGGCGCTTACTCGAACGAGAAGCGGCAACTGAAACTCGCTTACGTCGACTGGTACGCTCCTAACGTAGGGCTGGTGCGGACAGTTGCTTACCAGGGCGGCCTCGGCGGACCTGAGATGGAGCGGGTCGAGCTTGTTCGCTTCGACGACGGCAAGAAGAAGGACAGTGGCTTGGCGCAGGTGCAACCGCGAAGTGAAGGCGTGAAATCGGAAGAGGCCAAAAGGCAGGCGGCCATTCCGCCGCCAGCCGCCCCGCAAGCGCGGGAATAATTTTCAACAATCCTTGGCGGCGCAAGCGCGGAGACCGCATCTTCCTGTCACTCTTAAGTGATAGCAGACTGGGGCCGGTGCGTGCTTGTGATTCAGCCGTTCGGTGGTGGCGATGAATTCGTGTCGCTGCCGACCTTGTTGCCCGCCTTGTGCAAATAAATAGCGACGGCATCGATGTAAAAGCCATTATGCCCGGCTTCGCCGATACGCCGTGTGTGTT
>JBOHWJ010000189.1:0-3726 GCA_050736495.1 Binataceae bacterium (SeqCode)
GTTCGGGAGTGAGCGGTTCCTCGTAGGGGTCGGAGACGCCGGTGAAGTTGGCAATTTCGCCCTTGAGCGCCTTTTTGTAGAGCCCCTTGACGTCGCGCTCGACCAGGGTCTCAAGCGGACACTTGACGAATACCTCGAAGAAGTGGCTGTGCTGGGCACGAATTTCGTCACGCACATTGCGATAGGGCGAGATGGCTGCGGAAATCGCGACCACGCCATTGCGCGCCAGCAATTTGCATACGTAGCCAATACGCCTGATGTTGGTGTCGCGGTCTTCCTTGGAAAAGCCCAGCCCCTTGGAAAGGTTAGTGCGGACTTCATCACCGTCGAGAATCTCGACGCGACGGCCGCGGCGGCGCAGTTCTTCGGCGGCCACATTGGCCAGAGTCGATTTGCCGGCACCCGAAAGCCCGGTAAACCACAGCGTAAAACCTTCGTTCATCGTCGGAGTGAGACGCTCCTGAAATAGATTACTTGTTGAGTCTGCTAAGTTATATTTAACCCGTAATTGAAGCAAGAGATGGAGCCATCCCCGCGGCAATCGGTTTAGCGTGCAACATAATCGGCTCAACCATCAGGGGAAACGAATCCAGCGTGAAATTCAAGGGAGCGTTGGAACTCAGGCGGACAAATGAGACTAGCCGGGGTGAATCGAAAGGCCGATCAGCGGCCAGTAAAAGCGTATTAACAGATTCAGCGCCAGCCATGCGCTGAACAGCATCACGGCGCCTGGCAGAATCAGATCGCGGGTGCGCAGGTAGCCGCCCGAGTATGCCAGTGCGTTGGCTGGCGTGCCCACCGGCAGAATAAATGTCAGGCCTGCGGGGACTGCGACCGTCAGCATCAGGGCGCGCGGGTCGAGCCCGAAACGATTCGCCAATCCGAGCGCGACCGGGACCAGTGCGGCGACGACGGCGGAATGGCTTAGTGCCTCGCTCAAGAGGATCGCGGCGAGCGAGAGGATCGCGAGCTTGAGCAGGAGCGAAGCGGTGTGGCCGAGCATCAGGTGGGCGAGATAGCCCGCCGCCCCGGTCTTTTCGAGCGCGGCGCCAAGCGCGATAGCGCCGCCGTACATCAATATGATGCCCCAGTTGACGTACTCCTCGACTTCGTTCCAGGAGAGCAGGTTGAAGACGAACAGCGCGACCACGGCGAGGATTGCGATTCCGGCGAACCCCCAGGTCTCGCTGAAAAAAAGCCACGCCAGCACTGTCAGCGTTAAAATTGCGGCGACGGCCTTTTCCTCGAAGGTCATACGGCCGAGTGCGGCCGCGCGCGCCGCCATCTCGCGCGCATCGACCGTTTCGAGATCGGCCGGAAACCACAGGCGCAGGACCGTATAGCCGGCCGCCAGCAGGGCGGCGACCAGCGGCACTGTCGCCGTTGACCAGCGCGTGAACGATAGCGTCTGACCGGTCGCCTCATTCAAGATACCGAGCGCGAGCGGACCGCGCGCGCCGCCGAGCAAAGTCGCGACGCCGCCGATATTCACCCCCCACGCCATCGCGAGAAACAGCGCCGTGGCGTAAAGCGAATGCCCCGGCTTCAATTCCATCGAAACCGCGAGGTCGAGTACGATGGGAAAAACCATCGCCGCGACCGCGTGCTCCGGAATCACGAACGACATCAGTGCGCTCAGCAGAAAGACCGAGCGCAACAGGGCGCCAGGGGTGCGGCCGAAACGGCTGAAGACCTTGAGTGCGACGCGACGCCCAAGTCCGCGATGGCTCACGGCGGCGGCGAGCATGAAGGCGGCAAGGATGAAGAATATTGCCTCGTTGCCGAACAGCGCGTAAGCGCTGCGCACGGGCATTACGCCCGACGCACCGAGCAGCACGAGCACGAACAGGCTCGTGACCATCAGCGGCAATACCCCGGTCACCCAGTAGATGACCGCGATGGCGAAAACAGCGAGCGCCCGCTCGGCCACCACGCTGAGTCCCGCGGGCGGCGTCGCCCGCATCAGGAGAATGAACGCCAGCGCGCCGGCCGCCAGGATGAATGGACGCACGCTGCGCGATAGCAACACCAGCGCGATCGGGCGCGTATCGACAATTACTTCTTCGAGTTCGTGCTCGCTGACCGGCGTGCGGTGCGGCGTGATTTCTGCTCCGGAGCTCACAGGTGCGAGGCGTCGAACGAAGCGCGCACGCGCTTGACGCGCAGGCGCCGGCGCAGCCGGGCCAGCGATCGCGTGGTCAAAGCGCCCAGCCGGTTGCGGGTCAACTGGTGGAGGAAAACCGGCAACTGCGGCGCGCCGGGTACAAAATAGCGAGCTTCCAGTGGTGTTATAGCGGCCGAAATGTCGCGCGCCCAGGTCGCGCTCAGTCCCGCCGCGGTCGCGGCGTTGTGGAGTCTGGCGAACAGCGGCGCGGCTTGCGCGATAGTGATCCGATGACATGGTTCCAAAGCCGACACGCCAAGCATCGGAGTGACGCCGATCGCGGTCAGTTCGTCGATCGCGGCGGCGGCCGCCGCAATAGGCGCAAGGTCGATCAGGATTTCCGACCATACGGCGCCGCTGGGAAAAACTCGCGCCGCACGGCGCAGCGCCTCGAGGTAACGCTTGCGGCCGAAAAAACGCGCACGCCCCGGAAAATGACGGCGCATGCTCTCCTCGTCCGCCGCTTCGAGATTATAGGCGACGACGTCGACGCCAGCGGCATAGGTCAGGTCAATCACTCGCGGCGCCGCGGGCGGATGCATGGTGACGGCGACCATGGTGTCGAAATGACGATGGATGGCGTCGAGATACGGCCGCAGCATATAGAGTCCGGCGTCGTCGCCTGGAAAATAGCCGAGATGAAACTGCACGAATTCGGCGGCGCCCTCGCCAAACGCGCCCCGCACCGCCTCGACTACCCCGTCGATCGGCCACAACTCGCCGGCCTTTTCGGTCAGTTCACGGCCAAGACAGAAAGCGCAGGCGCGACCCGGCACGCTCAAACCGCATCCACCACCCAGCATCACGATCGCATAGCTACCGCGAACCTGTGCGATTTCGCCGAGAATGACGCCGCGTGCGCTGCGGCCGCTGGCAAACTCGGGTTGAGCCGCGATGCGCACGGCGACTTCCGCTCCCGAATCGCTCAATATGGCGCCGTCCTCGCGTTCGCTCAGGCGAATGGACGAGGCGGGGTTCACGCGTGCATACGCGCAGATGTCGCCGTTGAGCAGGAGTTCGACGGCGGTCGGACGGGCGCCGCTGGTGGCCGTGTGGCCGGCGCCGCCCACTACATCAACGCCTTCGAGCGCGAGCATGAGCTTGAGCATCGCGGGGTTGTCGGCGGCTTGCGAGAGCATCGTTGGGACTCGAATCGTTACGGTGTTTCGTGCGCCGGCACGCCCATGGAGAGATTCAGGCGATGTGCGAGCGCGGCCGGCGACTCGAAGACTTCCTTGGCGCCGAGCGCACGCAAGCGCTCGCGCGCCGCGGGTTTCGCGGCGATTCCGTAAAAGCCGACCTTGGCGGCGCATGCGGCGGCGAGGTCGGCTTCGCTGTCGCCGACGAAGACCGCGTCGGCGGCGCCCGCACCAGCTCGCGCGAGCGCGCTTAGCACCATCGCGGGTGCGGGCTTGAGCGCAAGCTCGCTGTCGCGGCCCACGATGTCGCCGACGAGCGCGGTCAAGCGATGGCGTTCGAGCCAACAGTTGACTGTTCGCGACGAGTTGGACGTGACGATGGCGGCGGCGATACTGCGCGCGCGGAGCGCGCGCAGTATCGCC
>JBOHWJ010000190.1:0-19124 GCA_050736495.1 Binataceae bacterium (SeqCode)
CGTGCGGGCCGATCGGTCCGGTGCGCGCGGGATTGGTCGAGCCGAAGATGCCGACGGCCGGTATCCCGAGCGCCGCCGCCAGATGCATCGCACCCGAATCATTGCCGGCGAAACCGTCGCATTGTTCGAGCAACGCCATCAGTTCACCGATAGAGGTCACGCCTGCGGCGACCAGCGCGCCGTATTTGCTGGTCGCAGCCACCTGCTGGCATATCAGCCGCTCCGACGGCGCGCCCACCAGCACGCATTCCACGCCCATATGATCGCCGAGCAAATCGACCAGGGCAGAGTAACGCACGGCCGGCCATTCCTTGGCCGGCCCGTAGGCCGCCGCCGGCGCGATCGCGATTAGATGACCCCCAGGTTGCTGGCGATTGGCGCTCAACCACGCGCGCATCTTGTCGCGATGGCGCTCGCCGACCTCGAGCTGGTGATGTTCCGCTCCCACCACCGGATGAACGCCGAGCGTCTCGCGCACCATCGCTAGCCAATAACCCGACTGGTGGCCCGCGAGCGCGTCTGGCGGCGGTGCGGCGCGATGGGTCAGCATGGCGCCGCGATGGTCGGTAAGATAGCCGGCACGGCGCGGGACCCCGGCGAGCGTCGCCCATAGCGCCGACTCGAAGCTGTTGGGAAACAGGATCGCGAGGTTGAAGTGCCGCGCGTGAATCTCATGTATAACTTTGATTCGATCCGCGGCTCCGCGCACGCCGCGCGCCACCGTGTAGGGCATCACCTCGTCGATCCATTCCATTCCGTCGAAAAAGCCGG
The DNA here is from genome assembly GCA_050736495.1 of Binataceae bacterium (SeqCode). Lineage (GTDB taxonomy): Bacteria > Desulfobacterota > Binatia > Binatales > Binataceae > JBOHWJ01. The sequence continues at coordinate 772 of JBOHWJ010000190.1, forward strand.
CCAGCTCCTTCTTCACCAGCACCGCCAGCGTTGCGGTCGAAAAGACGAAGCGAATAGCGCGCAGCGCGGGCAGACTGATGACGAGATCGCCAAGCCAGTTGACTTCCTTGACCAGCACACTGCCGGCAATGAAGCCGAGCTTGCCGCCGGGCGTAGTCGACGTCAGGGGTGCGGACGAAAGGTCCGCGCGCGTGCCGTCGGACGGCGTGGCCATCGCGATTGCGCCATTGGTTTTCGCGTCGAATTCGTTCAATCGGTCTTGCCAGCGCGCCTTGCTATGGCGTCAGCTTTTCAGATGAGTAAATTGTAACGGCGGATCGAAGGCAAGCGCCACCTGAGTGGCGGCGGTCGCTTGCCTCGAAGCCCTGATGTGGCATGGACGTTTGAGAACAGTCAGAACGATGCTGAATCCATCAAAGCGCTTCATTAGAGCCGGCGGAAGAGCCTGGTACACGATCCTGGCGCTGAGTTTTCTCCTTGGCATCGTGGACCCTTTCGTAATTCTGGCCTACGTGCTCGGCTTGCACATCAAGAATGGCTACAGCGGCGATCTCGGCCTGACGCTCACGACGGTTTCGTACTTGGCCTCGCTAATCGGCTTCGCCGTTATCGAGCGCGTCGCCTTTCTCGACGGCAACGTGCGGTCGCTCGAAATCGCGAGCATCCTCGCGCTGCCAATCGCGTTCGTAGCGTTCCTGGCCGGAATGGCGGCGCCGTCGTGGATCATGTGGCCGATCGCCGGCGGGATTCTGCTGGTATCGATGGTGGGCCTGCATGCGGCCGACTCGCTCGTACCCAAAACTCCCGCGCCCGGAGATGGCAAACCGAAACCACGCCAGCAGAGGCCGGAGCCAGCCACAACGTCGATCCCGGTTACGGCGGCCAGGCACAAGCGCGATCGTCGCCGCTCACGCGCACGTCGCCGCCCGCACTGACACATGCGACTGTCAGCATGATGGCGTTGCCGATGCGGACCCAAGGCGAACAGCCGTCCGGACCAGCCGCCGCGCGTCGGTAAATCCGCCAATCGGGCCATTCAGCGCGGGCGAAAGGCACGCGATGATACGGCGCGATCCGCCGGCGCGCGCGGGGCCGGCGCATCGCTGGCCGGAGAATTCAGCGTGATTACTTGCCGATAACGAACGCGCAACTGGTGGTGCCGCTGCCACCGATATTCAGCATTGCGAACTTGCTCGCACCCTCGACCTGGTATTCGCCGGCCTGATTCGTGACCTGGCGGTGACAATCGAGCATCTGGCGCACGCCAGTGGCGCCCACCGGATGGCCCGCGCCGATGAGTCCGCCGCTGGGATTTACCGGCATCCTGTTGCCCATCTCGATCCAGCCCTCCTCGACCGCCTTCCATGATTCCCCGGGCGCGGTCAGGCCGAAATGATCGATCGCCATGTACTCGGAGGTGGTGAAGCAATCATGCGTCTCGATGCCGGAGACGTCCCACACCGAATTGACGCCGGCGCGTTTGAAGGCGTCGACAATCGCCTCGCGCGTATGCGGCAGAACGTAGCTGTTGTCCTTGCTCTCGGCTACCTTGGCGTCGAATTCGATCGGCGCCGTGCGATGGCCCCAGCCGAGGATACGCGGCAGATCCGCGAGCTTCATCCGGCGACGCTTGGCGTACTCGGCCGCGAATTTTTCCGAGGCGAGAAACAGCACCGCGGTGCCGTCGGTCACTTGCGAGCAGTCACTGACCTTGATGCGCCCGGCGATCACCTGGTTGAACTTGCTCGCCTGCTGGGCGTTGCTCTCGCTCATGAACCAGTTGCGCGTCTGCGCGTTGGGATTGCGCCTGGCGTTGGAGTAGTTGACCGCCGAGATATGGGCGAGATACTCGTCCTTGAGGCCGAAGCGCTTGTCGTACTCGTCGCCGAGGCGGCCGAACAGGCGCGGGAACGGATAGTCCTTGCCCTTGCATTCGCGCTCATACCAGCCGGCGGTGCCGAGATAGTCGCCGCCGGTCACTGAATCGACAGTTTTCATCTGCTCCATCCCGACCACAGCGGCGAGGTCGTAACGGCCCGCCTCGATTTCGGCCGAAGCGGCCAGAATCGCGACCGAGCCCGACGCGCATGCGGCCTCGTGACGGCTGGTCGGAATACCCGAAAACACCGGGTCTACTTCGAGGAAGAAGGCGCCGACCTGCCCTTGCTTGGCGTAAAGTTCCGCCGCGAAGTTGCCGACATGGGCGGTCTCGATCTCGTGCGGATCGACTTGAGCCGCCGCCATCGCGTCCTGCACCGTCTCACGCATAACCGCAACAAAATGCTTGCCTTCCTTGGTCCAGTTACGGGCGAAATCACTCTGCGCTCCGCCCAGGATGTATACCGGCGCCGTTTTGGCCATACTTTCTCCTTACCCAAATCCAACGAAGGTGCGCCCGTATTCGAGCACCCCTCCCGCAAACAGTTTAGTCCCTTTTGCGGCAGCCTGCTCCACTGCCGGCGGCACCGCAAGCCCGTTGCGATTCATCAGCTCAAGCGCGTTGCGCGGGCCGATCAGATCGACGATTACGCAGGGCGGTGCCCAGTTGAACCCGTAGCTCATGATGGTATCGACATCGGCGGGCGAGTGCGCAACTTCGCCGACGAGGTTGAGCGCATAGCTGACGTAGCCGAGCACGACCTTGCGCGCGAGGTCGGCTTGCATCCCGGGGGTCGTGGCCAGCACCGTCATCGCGTCGCCATAGCGACCGACGCGGTTGAGCGTCTTCATGCGCTCGACGAACTCGATTTGCCGCGGCGGAATGTAGGGTTGGTAGGCGCCCTTTTGCGGGTCGAGCACTTCCACCGTGCGGCCGGCGGCGCGCCGGTAGAAGCCGCCCTTATCGGCGGTCTTGTCGCCCAGCCGTCCGTCGGCGATACCCCGCTCCATGTAGGCGGGTAGTTTGAAACAATCGCGCGCGGCGTCCTGGCAGTGGGCGTGCACGTTGTCGACGATTGCCTTGTGCACGTCCCATCCAACCAAGTCGACAGTCGAGAGCGGCGCCATCGCGCGCCCCGTATGCGGTCCGACCAGGTAGTCGATAAAGGCGACGCCGTGCTCCTCGGCCAGTTGCGCCACCTCGTTCATCACGCGAAAGCCAACGCGATTACCCACGAATGCGGGCCGGTCCGCGGCAACGATAACCTTGCGTCCGAAACGCCGGGCGAGCGTCGCCGCGACGCGGCGCAGTACCTCCGCATCGGTTTCCGGATGTGGTATCAGCTCAGTCCCGACGATGATGTGCGGCGGGTTGTACATGTGAATGCCGAGAAAGTTGCGGCGGAATGAATCGCTCATCCCGCGCCCCATCTCGGTTATCGAAAGCCCGGAGGAATTGGTCGCGACCACGGCCTCGGGCCGGCGCCAGGCGTCGACCCGCTTGAAAAACTCGCGCTTCAGGACCAGGTCCTCGGCAAGCGCCTCGAACACCAGCGAAGCCTCGCCCACGGCGCGCCGCATATCACCGTCGTAAGTGCCGAGCGTAACCCGTAAGGCGACGGCTTCGGCGCGTGCGACCGCTTTGGCGGCTTCCAAGGCCTGAGCGGCCTTGTCGCGATCACGCGCAAGCATGATGACGTTGTAACCGCCACCGGCAAACACTGCCGCCACCGCCGCCCCCATCACGCCGTTGGCACCCAGAATGACGACCTTGTCGTTGTCAGCGCTCACTGTCGCCGCCCCTTGCCGGCGCTTCGATGGCACACTACTACACGCCCCAAAAGACGCCGGCAAATGAGCAATCAGGGCGTAACTCCCTGGGTGGATTCGCCTTAGAGTAGCTCACGCGGCCCGCATCACGCCACCGTGGCAACTTCCCTAACGCCCGCGTGGACGTTCTATGGGTTACACCAGGCGCGGCCGTCGGCGCGGATGAGTTCCTCGGCCGCCTCGGGTCCGTATGAGCCCGCCGGATATTCATGCATTGGAATCGCCGCATCTCCGTTCCATTGGTCGATGATCGACTGCACGAATTCCCACGACTTCTCGACAAAGGCGGCGCTCACGAACAAAGTATGGTCGCCGTCCATCACGTCGAGTAGCAGGCGTTCGTAGGCGTCAGGCGATGGTCCCGTGAATTCACTCTCGTAGCGCAGGTTCATCCGCACCGGGCGAATCGAGAGATCGAGCCCTGGCTGCTTCGCCAGCACCTCGAAGGAGAAGCCTTCGTCAGGCTGAATGCGCAAGGTGAGCGCGTTGGGCGGGAGTTCTGCGCCACGGTTGAAGAGGATGCGTGGCACATCCTTGAACTGTACGTAGATCATGCTCTCGCGGCTGGGCAGACGCTTGCCGGTGCGCAGATAGAAGGGCACGCCCGACCATCGCCAGTTGTCGATGAAGGCCTTGAGCGCGACGAAAGTCTCAGTGTGCGAGTTGCGCGGGATACCATCTTCCTGCAGATAGCCGCGCACGCGGCCGCCATCGCCGGAACCGGCGCCGTAGCGCGCGCGCACGACCAGGCGGCGCGCGTCACCGGACGTAAGTGGCCTCAGCGCACGCAGGACGTTGAGCTTGGAGTCGCGAATCGGCGCGGACCCGAGCGACACCGGCGGTTCCATCGTAATCAGCGCAAGCAGTTGCAGCATGTGATTCTGCACCATGTCGCGCAGCGCGCCGGCCGGATCATAGTACATCGCACGCGAACCCACGCCCTCGCTTTCGGCCACGGTTATCTGCACATGGTCGACATTGCGCGCGCCCCACATGCGCTCGAAGATGGCGTTGGCGAAGCGCAGCACCAGCAGGTTCTGCACCGTCTCCTTGCCGAGATAATGGTCGATGCGGAAAATCTGCGACTCGTCGAAGTAGCGATGCAGCGTACGGTTTATTTCCAGCGCGCTCTCAAGGTCCTTGCCGATCGGCTTCTCGACCACGACGCGGGTGAAATTGGCCGCGCCGGGCTTGGCGATGAGCCCGGCCGAGTCGAGCCGCTCGACGCATTCCTCCACCGCCTCGGGCGGCACGGACAGATAATAGACGCGATTGGGCGGGAGACCGCGGGCGGCCTCGATTTGCTCGAGGCGCGCCTTAAGTTTGTCGAAGCCGTCGGGACGGTCGAGGCCCGAAAGGTAATCGAGCCGCTGCGCGAATTCGTGCCAGCATTGCTGGTCGAGTTCCAGGCGCGAAAAGCGTGCCGCGGCCTCGTGCGCAGTCTCGCGAAATTCCTCGGCTTCAATCGGGCGGCGGGCGAAACCGAGCACCGCGAAGTCAGGCGGTTTTACCTGTTGTCCGCACGCCATCAAATTGTACAAAGCGGGAATCAGCTTGCGCCGGGCGAGATCGCCCGAAGCGCCAAAGATAACCACCGTACACGGCGAGACGGGTTGCGCCTTCGAGATGCCAATGATCTGGTTCACGTGACTCCTCCACTCGGTAAGCTACCCGGATGCTTGATCGAATCGACGCGTGCGATAACAATTCGTTGGCTGGAGACGTGGCATCGGGTTGAATTGACCAATCAGGCCGATCGGCTAGGCTGCCGGCGGCGGCCCGCAAAGAGGGTGCGGATGACGCCGGCAGGGCGCAACGCGGCAGGGGGTGGAAACGCGTGAGCAATGAGATAGCGGCGGAGTCGCCGGCACGGGAGACCTCGCTGAAGAAATGGCTGCCTGTTGTCGTTTGGCTGGTGGCCATTTTCATCCTTTCCACTTCGGTTTTTTCCGCTGCGAACACCTCCCGGATCATCGAGCCCATCCTCAGGTTCGTGCTGCCAGGCGCCTCGGTCGCAACCATATCGGTGATGCACATGATGATCCGCAAGGCGGCCCATTTCACCAACTACTGCATACTGTTCTGGCTGCTGATTCGCGGGCCGTTGTACGGCCGTCCGTATACCGCGCTGCTGCTATGCGTATGTTACGCGCTCCTTGACGAGGGCCATCAGATTTTCGTGCCCGGGCGAACACCCTCGCTATACGACGTCGCGATCGATTCAAGCGGCGCTCTGTTCAGCCGGTTCCTGAACGCGGCGGTTTCCGACTTCATCTAACTGGCAGCCGGAAAGGGACTCTTACGCATCGCCCACGCGCTCCGCGCGCTGACCTCTACGATCATTTCTCAACGCAAATGCGAACGAGTCAACCGCGTTGCGGTGGCGCAGTCAGACGGCTGGGCGACAACGGAGCGAGGACGCGTTCACGCATTGGGGTCGAGCGACGCGGTTATACGATCCATGCGGCCGAAGAAGGCGCGCAGATGCGTGAGTTCGTCCGGTATTTTCAGTTCACCGGTGAAGGCGAGATAGCATAGCTGGCCGTAAAGGGCGAAATCCGCGTAGCCGATACGTCCAAGGAGAAAGGCGCGATCGCCGAGCGTCTCGTCGAGCGGCGCCAGCGCCGCGCGCATCCGCGTCCAATTCACGCCCGCCTCCGCGACCATCCGATCGCAAAACCCGGCGCCGTATTTGCGCTCGCGAATCAGGCGATAGAAGGCCTCCTGAGCGCGGCCCTGGCGCGCGTAATGAGCCAACTCGTCCGGCAGCGCGGCATGAAACAACAGATCCTCAAGCTCAGTGTCAAAATAACGCGCGAGACCGAGATGCACGCCGCGCCATTGCGGCGGAAAGATGGTGAGCTCCGGATACAGTTGTTCGAGCCGCTCCGCGATCCGATCGGAATCGGCCACGGTTTCGCCGTCGGCGAGCGTCAACGCCGGCACCATAAGCTGGCCCGAGACGCGTAGCAGTTCCCCGCGTTCGAGGTAGTCGACTTCTAAGATTTCATAGCCGATTCCCTTGTAGTCGAGGATTTTGCGCACCTTGGCGCAAAAGGGGCTGCTCGCAAATTGGTAGAGCTTAAGTTTCATCGCGCGCTCCGCGCGCCTCAATGAGACATCATCTGACTCATCGTCGACGCGTTCATGATGCCGAAGTTACGATAGCAGTTGTTGAAGATGACGAAAGCACGGCTCACGTCTTTGAGCCGTTTGAGCCGCCCCGCCCATTCGTCCAATTCGCGCTCCGAATAGAGATACTTGTAACGCTCGGCCACCTCGATATCGCGCTTGAACCAGTTGTCGCGATTGCGGCCATGAAAGCGGACGTAGGCGTCGGGCCCGGTGGCGTCAAGAAAGGACGGCACCAGCGTGGAACCGGCGGGAGCGTCCACCGACACGAAGGCGAGCCCGTGTGCGCGCAGGAAATTCATCGTGTCGGCGCGGCGCCGCCCTTCGATTAGCCAACTCGGGTGGCGAAACTCGACGGCGACCTCCGCCCCCGGCATGCGATGCGTCAACGCGGCGATATAGTCGAGGTTGTCCGCGCGGCTGGTGAAATATGGCGGAAATTGGAATAGCAACTTGCCGAGCTTGCCGGCGTCGCGTAGCGGCTTGAGCGCGCTCCAGAACATTGCGAAGGCGAGATCGATGACTTCGGCCGGCGGATCCTTTATCCGGCGCGCCGCCCGCTGATCCCGCGGCAGTATCTCCTTGATAGCCTTGGGCAGGCGTGCGGTGTCGGCCGCATGCCGGGTCAGGAGCGCAAACGCCTTGATATTAAAGATAAAGTCGTCCGGCGCGCGTTCGGCCCATAGCTGCGCGTTACGCTCCGAAGGCAGCGCATAGTAGCTCGAATCGACCTCGACAGTGGGGAAATGCGCCGCATAAAATTTGAGCCGCGCCTCCGCGGTCTTCACGCCGGGCGGATAGAACAGGTCGGATTTGACCAACGACGGGTCGGTCCACGACGCGGTGCCGACCAGGAATTGTGGAGTGGACGCGATCACCTGTCAAATGGCCCCGGCTCCGTAGTCTAAAGCATCACGCCCCGCCTCTGAATGGTTGCGGCCGGACAAAATATTCGCCGCTCACGCTTCGACCCTGACGGTTCTGCCTCGCCATCCGAATACGCGCCATCCAAGCGCAACCAGGATCACGCCCGCCGCCAGCGCCCAATCAGCGGCAGCGATGAGGCGCATATGGAGGAGCGCCGCAAGCGGCGGCAGCGTCATACAAAGCGGTGCGGTGGCCGCCACGCCCACAAGTACGATTAGCGATATCCGCGTCACCGGAGTGCGCCACCATGGACGGCCGGCGGCCAGTTCCGACCACGCCAGCAGAATCGCGCCGCCGATGACGACAACCATCGCGACACTTCTCGCGTAATCGATCCCCGCATCGAGCCGGAACGCGTAAAGCGCGAGCGCGCCGGCGGCGAGCAATCCTCCGCTGACGGCCGCTCGTAGCGCCGGACCGAGCGGCATCAAGGGGGCCGTCGGCGGCCGCGGCGGCAGCCGCATCAGATCGTACGGTGCGCGCTCCCCTTCGAAGACCAGTGCGGCGACCGGATGAACCACCAGTTCGAGCCATACGATCTGCACCAGCAGCAGCAACACGGGTAGCCCAAGCATCGGCGCGAACAGCGCCAGACTTACCACCATGACCTTGAAGCCGACCAGAAACAGGAAGGCACGCTGAATGTTGGCAAAGATCTGCCTGCCCTCGCGGATCGTTTTGACCAGTGCACCGAAGTTATCCTCAAGCAGAACCAGGCCGGCGGCGGCCCGCGCCGCTTCAGTACCTCGCTGCCCCATGCTGACGCCGATGTTGGCGCGGCGCAGCGCGGGTGCGTCGTTAATCCCGTCGCCGGTCATCGCAACTATTTCGCCGGCACGAACCAGAGCGTCGACGATTGCGTATTTCTGCTCCGGGCGAACGCGCGCAAAAATATCCGAGGTCTTTGCGGCCTTCATGAGGCCATCCGGAGACATCGCGTCGATATCCGTGCCGGTTAGGATGGCGCTGTCCTCGTGCAGTATTCCGGCCGCCTCCGCGATCGCATGAGCGGTAAGCACGTGGTCCCCGGTAATGAGTTTCAAGCGGATGCCCCCAGCCTGGCATTGCGCCACGGCCGCCGAGACTTCGGGGCGCAACGGGTCATGAAAACCGAGTAACCCGTAGAGGGTCAGCTCCTGCTCATCGTTGGAACGTGCGCCGGTAAACTCCCTCCCGCGCAAAGGCGAATCCGTGCTTGATTCCGTGTCTGGAGCACGCACGTAGCCCTCGCGCCCGGCGACCGCAAGCACGCGCATCCCGTTGCCGGCCAACCGCACGTTTGCGATCCCCACCGCTTTCAGCTCTTCCGGCGTGAGCACGCAATGTTCCAGGATTCCTTCCAATGACCCCTTCGCGACGATACGCGCGCGTGACTTGCCGTGTTCCTCCGCGGAGACGGTACTGACCCAAACGTGCGACATATGCTTTCCGCGCATTTCGAACGGATAGTCGTAAAGCAATTTCCACCGGGAGTGGAGATCCACAACATCCAATCCATCGTCATGGCAGCGATTGAGAATCGCCCGATCAATCGGATCGGCGGCGTTGATTTCACAGGCCAGCGCCGCTGCCTCCAGCAGATCGTGTCGCGCGACATCCGGCCTTACGGAAAGAACGGTTTCCAGCGCGTAACTGCCCTTGGTAAGCGTACCCGTCTTGTCGAGACAGATGACCGTTGTGGAGCCGAGCGTCTCGACACTCGCGAGCCGGCGCACGAGCACGCCCTGGCGTCCGAGCCGCCACGCGCCCAGGCTCAGGAATAGCGTAAGGACGAGTGGATACTCTTCGGGCACCGCCGAGACCGCGACCGTAATCGCGTAAAGGAACGCTTGGGTAAGCTTATGCCCGCGCAGCATCATCAGGATAAAAATGCCGGCCGAGACCACTATGCCGACAATGAGCAAGTGGGCGGCCATGCGAGCGGTCTTGCGTTCGAGCGGTGTACGCTCGCTGGCTTGACCAACCAGCCGCGCGATATTGCCGAAGCGCGTGGCCGCTCCAGTGGTGGTTATTTCGCCGTAGCCATGGCCGCTCAGAACCAGGGAACCGGCGTGGAAGGCGGACACATCCTCAAGCGTCACCTGCGCCCCTATCGCGCTGGGACGCTTTTCCCGCGGCTCGGATTCGCCCGTTAGTTGTGATTCGTCCAGCGTAAGGTTGGCTGCCCAGCGAACGATTCCATCAGCGTGCAGTATGTCGCCCTCGCGGAGGATCAGCAGATCGCCGGGCACCAGGGCCGCAGTCGCGATCTCCAGTTCTTTGCCATCCCTCACAACCCGCGCCCTTGGAGCGACCGAGCTCGCGAGCCTTTTGAGCGCGTTGCTCGCACGCGCCTCAAACAGCAAGTCCACGGCGAGCACCGGTACCGCGGCAACGATCAGTACCAAGGCGTCATGCCGGTCGCCGAGCGCCAGGTATAACCCGGCGGCAGCGAGCAGCATCAGGGCCATCGGATCGGCGACCGTGCCGAGGACTCTCTTTATCCGCGTGCCGAGCGTCGCTTGCGCCGCCAATCGATTCGGGCCGAACGTTACGAGCCGCCGCTTCGCCTCCGCCGCCGTGAGCCCTTTCAGTGCCTGCCCCTCGGTACGTTCATCAACGGACCGGTCGGCATTTTCGTTCAGCTCAACCACGTCTATTTGCGATTTTTGCGTAATTGCGATCTGGTAGATACTGGAATAGAGCCGTTTTTTGGGTTGAAAAGGCCCGAAGCTTGCCCAAGAAGTTTTCATTGGGCGGCGTGCGTGCCCACGAACAGTGCGGCGGATGTTGCGGCCGATACCAAGAGGCGTGGCGGCGATGAGTGAATATCAGGGTTACAGCATCAAACATAATGCAGACACGGAAAAGTGGGACATATACTGGGAAGATAAAAGGGTGGAGGGCGACTTCGCCCGTGAAGCCGATGCCGAGGAATGGATCGACGAACAGTTCCCGCTGAACCGCTAAGCCTGATAGAAGCGATGCAGGCAACCTATCGTTGAAGCGGGCCGTGCAACCAAGGAGCATCGGAAATGGCTTACCCCTACAAGCGAGTGCTGTGTCCGGTTGACTTCGACGGCCATTCGCTCTTCGCAATCGAAGAGGCCAAAGCGATAGCCGCTGGCGGGGCGGCAGTGATCTTTCTGCTGCATGCCGTCCGCATAAGCCCACTCGGCACGGAGGGTTTCGTCACCGGTGAGTTTTACGATTCGCAGGTTAAATTTGCCCGCGAGCATCTCGACCGGATAGCCGCGGAGAAGCTCGCCGGGGTCGAGCATCAGCTCCTGGTCGAAATCGGGGAGCCAGCGGACGTTATCCTGATGGCGGAACGAAAGCTTCAGGCCGACCTGATCGTGATGGCTACCCACGGACGCAGAGGCCTCACTCGACTGGTGCTGGGAAGCACCGCCGAACGCATAGTGCGCGAATCCACTGTGCCGGTGCTCACGGTGCGGCCACTCCCGGCAGCCGAATCATAAAGGCCATCGCGCAACTGTTGATGGGATTCGGAAACGGATGATCGCGACGTTGCTTGCTCGCCAATTTACATTCACTTGTATGGGGACTCGGCGCTCGGCTGATTTCAGGATCAAAACATCATCATGAACAAATATGAAATAGCCGTCATCCCCGGCGATGGCATCGGCAAGGAAGTGGTGCCTGAAGGCCTCAAGATTCTAGAAGCGGCCGGATCGAAATTCGGCATCGGTTTCCGCTTCCGGCAATTCGATTGGAGTTGCGAGACCTATAAGTCAAGCGGGCGCATGATGCCGCCCGACGGCATCGCACAACTGCGCGACCATCACGCGATCTTCCTTGGCGCCGTTGGGTTTCCCGGCGTTCCCGACCACGTGTCATTGTGGGGACTGCTGATTCCGATCAGGCGCGAATTCGATCAGTATGTGAACCTTCGTCCGGTCCGCCTCCTTCCCGGCATCGTTCCTCCCATTCGCGATCGTCAGCCCGGCGACATCGACTTCTGGGTCGTGCGCGAAAATACCGAAGGCGAATACTCACAGATTGGCGGACGCCTGCATGCCGGAACGCCGGATGAAATCGTCGTGCAGGAGGCAATCTTCACCCGCCGCGGCACCGACCGCATCATGCGCTACGCCTTCAACCTGGCGCAGCGCCTTGGCCGCAAGCACGTGACTTCGGCGACCAAATCCAACGGCATCTTTTACTCGATGCCATTCTGGGACGAACGTTTTGCCGCGATCGCCGCCGAGTTCCCGGATATCATCGCCGACCAATACCATGTCGACATCCTGGCGGCACGCTTCGTCATGTCGCCCGAGCGTTTCAGTGTGGTCGTCGCAAGCAACCTCTTTGGCGACATCCTCTCCGATCTCGGTCCGGGCGTGACCGGTACGATTGCCGTCGCTCCGTCGGCCAACATCAATCCGGAGCGCGTCTTTCCTTCCATGTTCGAGCCGGTTCATGGCTCGGCGCCCGATATCGCGGGCCAGCGAATGGCCAATCCGATTGGCCAGATCTGGTCCGCCGCGATGATGCTGGAACACCTGGGCGAACCGGAAGCGGGACAGGCTATCGTGCGCGCCATCGAGACCGTGCTTAAGTCATCCAATCCGCCACTCACGCCCGATCTTGGAGGCAAGGCGTCTACCGGCGACCTTGGTACCGCCATCGCGCAGGCGCTCTAACAGGCGGTTGAAAAGCTATTTCAACCGCCTGCGCCCTCACGCTTATCTCTCCCGCGAGGCGGAAGTTCAGGAATGACCCAGTTTTCACACAGGGTGTTGAGAGCGAAGGACGATTCATCTCAGTTTTTGGGTGTCTCAACACCCTGCTAAGGAAGCTCTGCACCAGCTGTCGTGCGGTCATTCCGAGCGCCTCTAGCGGAGCTGTAGGCGAAGCGAGCAAAGGAGTCGGCGACGTGCGTTTAGAATCAGCGAGGAATCCCGGATTCTGTTCTTTTTAAGTTTTTCCGGGATTCTTCACTTCGCGGACTCCGTTCAGAATGACAAAAATGACTTGTGCGGAGCTTCCCTAAGGCACATGCGGCGCATAGCGCCACCGATGGCTCTATCGAAGCTGCGCGCGCACATTTCAAAATGAAGCCGCCGGGTGTACAGTCGCAATGTCGATCAAATATTAGTCCGCAAGTATTAATTCGTGGCGCAATTGTCACCGGCTCGTCGAGGAGGCAAACCCATGGCGATCGGACTTTCGCACGGCGGTTCCACGATCTATAGCTCTTCCTCTCCCTCACGCGAGATCCTGGTCGCAACAGTTGACGGCATAGTGACCCTCGAGCGCCCGGGCGGTATGCCGGGCTCGCAATGGCGTATCGCAAAGCGCACGCTCCACGGTTCTCATATAAGCGCGATTATCGCGCCTGAACCCGACTTCGTGCTCGCCGGGATTTTCAAAGGCGGCCTGATGCTGAGCCGCGACGGCGGATCGACCTGGGAGCGGCGCGACAGCGGGATCATCCATAACGACATTTACAGTCTCGCCGCCACGCGCCTTGGCGGGCGTCTGCGCCTTTTCGCCGGCACCGAGCCCGCGCATTTCTACGCGAGCGACGATCGCGGCCTCAACTGGCGCGAGATGCCCGCGCTGCGCGCCGTGCCGGGCGTGCCGCGATGGACCTTCCCGGCGCCGCCTCATATTGGCCACGTTAAGTATATTTCTATCGCACCGGACGATCCGGCGACGGTCTATGCCTGTATCGAGCAGGGTGGAATGCTCAAGAGCACTGACGCCGGGGAGACCTGGAACGAACTCGCCGGATTCGACGACGACGTGCATCGCATGCTGATACCTCCTCACAATCCGAAGCGAATGTACCTCGTGTCTGGAATCGGCATGTACGTCAGTGACGACGGCGGCGGCAGTTGGGAGCGCCGCACTGATCACGATTCGCCCGTCGGCGGTTACCCGGACCAGCTCGCCTTTGTGCCGAGCCGGCCCGACCTAATGATCGCCAGTGGCGCGAAGGACAGCCCCGGAGCGTGGCGCACGACCGGCTTCGCGGGATCGCGGATTACGCGCAGCCGCGACGGCGGCCGGACCTGGGAGATGCTGCGTGGCGGACTACCGTCGCCCGAGCGATGGCAATCGGCGATCGAGGCGATGTGTCTCGAGGAATGGGGACGGACGTTCTCGGTTTTTGCGGCAACGACGGCGGGCGAGGTTTACGCCAGCGATAACGGCGGCGACAACTGGTCGCTTATCGCGAGCGGGCTTGCGCCGATTTCCAAGGGCGATCACTATCGTCTGCTGGAGCATGCCGCCTGACTGAATATTGGTCTTAACTGTTTTGGAAGAAATGTATTTACGCAACAGCAGGGAGGCAACGGCGCGAAGTCGTCAATCGTACTCCTCGACGACCCCCCGACTGGGGAGGACAAATGGCATACGACGTAGTCATTCGTAACGGCACTATCATCGATGGGTCGGGACTTCCCCGCTATCGCGGCGACGTCGGCATAGCGGAGGGCCGGATTGCCACCATCGGCAAAATCACCGAGTCGGCCGCGGAAGTCATCGACGCCGAAGGCCATATCGTGACGCCGGGTTTCATCGATGCGCATACTCACATGGATGCGCAGGTCTTTTGGGATCCCCTTGGCACCTGCTCATGCTGGCACGGGGTGACCACCGTGGTGATGGGTAATTGCGGCTTCTCGCTGGCGCCCTGCGCGGAGAGGGACAAGCTCCTAGTGATGCGCAACCTCGAGCGCGCCGAGGATATTTCGCCGCAGGCGATGGAGGCCGGCATCAAGTGGTCGTGGGATACATTCCCGCAATATCTTGACGCCGTCGAGAAGCTCCCCAAGGGTATCAACTATCTCGCCTATGTCGGGCACTCGGCATTGCGCACTTACGCCATGGGTGAAAGGGCGTTCACCGATGAGGCGACGCCTGATGACCTGGAAGCGATGAAGCGCGAGATGCGCAGCGCTCTTCGCGCCGGCGCCGCCGGTTTCACCACCTCGCGCTCGCGCGCCCATCAGACTCCCGACGGCCGGCCGGTTGCCAGCCGTCTCGCCAACTGGGACGAGGTAAAGCAACTGGTCGGCATCATGGGTGAGATGCACGCCGGCGTTTTCGAAATCGCACGAGAAGACATCGAGCGCGATCCGGAAAAGATGCGCGACTATATAAGCCGACTCAAAACGCTCGCGGTCGACACCGGCGTCCCCACTACATTCGGCCTGACCTACTCGCGCAAGGCGCCCCATACTTGGCGTCCGCTGTTCGAGATGGTCGATGACACGAATGCCGCGGGCGGCAAGATGCTCGTGCAGGGGCACAGCCGTTCGATCAGCGTGCTGCTCTCTTTCGAGACCGTCACGCCGTTCGATAAGGCTCCGCTGTGGCGCGATCTCCGCAAGCTGCCGCTGGCCGAGCAGGAGGCCGTTCTTAGGAATCCCGACAAGCGGCGCATGCTGGTCGAGGCGGCGCACGAGAGAATGCGATCCGGCGGCCAAACCGTTGGCGCGGAACCGCGGCGGCCCGAATTCGATTGGATTTTCGTTCTCGACAAGCCGCTGCCGCCGTATCGTTCAATCGGCGAAATCGCACGGGAGCAGAATAAGGATCCGGTCGACGTGATGATCGACCTGGCGCTCGACCAGCATTTGAAACAATTCTTCCAACAGCCCCTGGTTAACGAAGATCAGGATGTTGTACTGGGAATGATGCGGCATCCGCGGTCCGTAGTTACGTTCTCGGACTCGGGCGCGCACGTCTCCCAGATCATGGATTCGTCCATCCAGACGCATCTGTTGAGCTACTGGGTGCGCGAGAAACAGGCGCTGACGCTGGAGCAGGCGGTGCGGAAGATTACCTTCGACCTCGCCTCATTTTGGGGCCTGGAGGGACGCGGCTATCTGCGCGAAGGCGCTATCGCCGACGTGGCGGTTTTCGATCCGGAGACGGTCGGACCGCAAATGCCTCGGCTGGAATATGATCTGCCGGCCGGTGCGCGGCGTCTCAAACAGAAGGCGGACGGCATGCTCGCCAGCATCGTCAAAGGCCAGGTTCTGCTGCGCAATAACGAACATACCGGAGCGCTACCCGGTCAGTTGGTGCGCGGCCCGTTGGCGCGCCTGTAAAGACGCTTCGAGCTCACCATGACGGGCGGGCGCAAGCCAGGCTTGCGCCCGCCCCCTTTGTTCCGGTAGTCGGCCTTCGTGTGAACGCTAAGGGCGAGGAATAAGCAATCTCATTTCATAGCGGCTGGAATTTCGGAATCGAAATCTCCTCGGTCCAGCGCTCGAACGTGACTTTCACCGGCATTCCGATTTCGATCGTCTCAGGCGAGCAGCCGATAATATTCGTCATCATTGTCGGGCCCTCTTCCAGCGTAACCAGAGCGATGACGTAGGGAACCTCGTCCGCGAATGCCGGCGAGACCGGACGGCGCACGATGGTGAATGACAGTACCTTCGCGCGCCCGCAAGCCCGCGCCCACTCGACGCGATCGCTGAAACATTGCGCGCAATAGATTCGCGGGAAAAATTGGTGATGGCCGCATTCGGCGCATCGCTGGATCAGTAATTCATGCCGGCGGCATCCCTCCCAGTACGGACGCGTTTCCACGGTCGGCACGGGAATCGGTTTGCTGATGTGCGCCGCCATCAGATCGGCTCCCGTCCCAGGATCGCCGTGCAATGGGTCGACATAAATCCGCCCTGCCCATGAACCAGCGCGATCCGCGCGTCCTTGACCTGGCGCGGACCGCATTCATCGCGCAACTGCCGCACCGCCTCGGTTACCGAGAACAGCGACCCCGGATGCCCCGGATGGCAATGCGAAAGCAAACCACCGTGGGTATTAACCGGGAGTTCGCCGCCAAGTTCGATGCGGCCGCCCTCGACGAAACGTCCGCCTTCGCCCTTCGCGCAGAAGCCCAGATCCTCCAACTCGATGATCACGACCGGCGTGAAGCAGTCGTAAAGCTCCGCGAAATCGACGTCCCGCGGCCCCAGCCCCGCCATCGCGTAGGCGCGTTCGCCAGCCTGCTTCGCGGCCGACGTGGTGAGACTTTGCGCCTGGCTCAGGTGCTCATGCGAATGGCCCTCGCCGGTGCCGATAAGATAGACCGGCTGGCGCTTGAAGTCGCGCGCGCGTTCCGCCGAGGTCATCACGATTGCCGCGCCGCCATCACTGACCAGCGAACAGTCGAGCAGGTGTAGTGGGTCGGCGATCATGCGCGATTGCAACACATCGCCGATCGTAATCGGCTTGCGCATCTGGGCCGCGGGATTGAGCGCGGCATGCCTCCGGCAAGCGACCGCGACTGCTGCGCGCTGCGTCGCCGTGGTGCCGTAGGCGTGTTCGTGCGCGCGCGCAATCAGCGCGTAGAACGCCGGTATCGGCGGACCGTACGGCCGCTCGAACTGCGGATGGCCGGCACTCGACATGGCCTCGATAGCCTTGTCGCGCGTGAGCCCGGAAAGCTGGCTATCGGCCATCGTGATCAGCACCGTGTGGCACATTCCGGTCGCAATCGCCGCCGCCGCATGATGCATAATCGCGAGCGTGGTGCCCCCGCCGGACGGCGCAGTCATGCAGTAGCGCGGAAAGATCTGCATGTACTCCGCGATCATTTCGGCGTGGTACATGAACGGCTCGGCGAACGAAATACACGTAATCAACCCATCGACGGCGTCCTTCGTGATGCCGGCGTCCGCGAGTGCGAGCTTCGCCGCCTTGACATAAAGTTGCGTCGCGCTCAGATGCGGCACCACGCCAACTTCCGTATCGGCGGCACCCACGATTGCGACCTTGTTCTTGAGTGAGTCCGTAGGGCCCTCGCCAGATGCTTGCCACTACTCCCGAGCGTCAGTATCCGCGGATAGCTCAAGCCTGCCGGGCGGGGAGCTCGCCACGCGAACTAATTTGTTGGAAACCCGAATACCCGCGCAACGTTGTCGTGCACCATTTTGCGCGTATCCGCTTCGGGAATATCCGCGAAGTTATGCGCGACCTTTTTGCGCGAGTGCGGCCATACGCCTTCAGTGTGCGGGTAGTCGGAACCCCACATCAGGTTTTCGACGCCGATCATTTCGCGCGTCAGCACGCCGGCGCGGTCGTCCTCGAAGGTTGCGAAGAACTGCCGGTGAAAATAAAAGCTTGGCGTCTCCGGCAGCTTCGGCTCCATCCAGCCGCGATGGTCGTCCCACCAATGGTCCATGAATTGGAGCACCGACGCGATCCATCCGATGCCGCCTTCGACCATCGACCACTTGAGCTTCGGGAAACGCATCGGCGCGCCACCCCAGATGAGGCGCATCACCGTATCGTACATCATGAACTTGATAACGCCGACGTTGATACCACCGGCGCCGGGCCCATGCGCGATGCCGTAGGGTTCACGGCCGCTCAGGTGCATACTCGCAACGAGATTCAGGTCCTGCAGCGCGGCCCACAGCTTATCCCATTCAGGCAGGTTGTAGGCGCGGTCGTCGACCCACGCCGGCAACATAACCGTAGCGAACCCAAGTTTCGCAGCGCGCTCGGCTTCGCGGACCGCCGCGTCAATCGATCCGCGATTCGGTAGCATCGCGGCGCCTTTGAGCCGCGCCGGATGGACCGAGCAATACTCGGCGAGCCAGTCATTGTAGGCG
>JBOHWJ010000191.1:0-2873 GCA_050736495.1 Binataceae bacterium (SeqCode)
CGATAATTGGGCACGATCAATACCTCCAGCAGATCGACGGAATGTTGTATGGTTCGCCGCCTTCGGAAGGAATTATCAAGGGCAGGACTTACATCCATCCGGCGTTGCAAATTCGCTTCGAAGTGCCTCCCGGATTCGAGCTTTTCGATACCGAGCGGCAGGTTTATGCACTCGGGCCGGCGAATTCACAAATGGTCTTCGACATGGCACAGGCGCCGGCGCAACTCACGCCGGCCGCATATATAACTCAGACATGGACGCGGAAGGCGAACCTGTCGAACCTGAATTCGATTGATGTCAACGGCCTTGCCGCCGCAACCGCATGGGGCCGGGTACGAACCAACCGCGGCGAGATGGACTTGCGGCTGGTTGCAATCCGCGGCAGCGGCGACCGCGTCTATCGCTTCCGCTTCCTCGGACCGCCGCAGCCGGGCGCTATCGGTAATCTCACGCCGGTCGAGAGCACAACGCTCAAAAGCTTTCGGACCATCAGCCAAAGGGAAGCCGCCGCGGCGCAACCGCTTCGCGTTCGCATCGTTACCGTCAAGACTGGCGACACCATTCGCTCGCTCTCCGACCGGATGGCATTCGACAGCTTCAAGCTTGACCGCTTTCTCGTGCTCAATGGGCTCAAATCGAGCGACCGGCTGGTTCGCGGACAGCGGCTGAAGATCGTTACGGAATGACGACGCGCGCGTGCAAATGTCGGATGATTAGGAAACGTCGCCGGATGACGGGTTCCGCGGTTCAGCGTTCTCAGCCCTCGCGTCGCCTTCGGCGGGCGGGGCCGGATCGCCGCCGCGCGGCAGCAATTCCAACTGGCGGCCATGGTCGACGTACTCGCGGCCGCCCTCGCCTTCCTCTTCGCGCTCGGCCTGCTCTTCGCGATCGAGCAATCCCGCCATCAGATCGAGATGGCGCCGTATTTCGGCGGCAAGATCCTTGTTGACACCCTTGACCTCCGCGATTTTCTCCACCGAAGCCTCGCGAATCCGCCGCAGGCTGCCGAAATGGCGCAGCAGGGCGCGGCGGCGCACGGGTCCGATGCCCTCGATATCGTCGAGCACCGAACGCAGGCGCGCGCGCCGCCGCAGTTCGCGGTTATAGGTGATAGCGAAGCGATGGGCTTCGTCGCGGATGCGCACGAGCAGGAAAAGCGCGGTCGAGTTCTTCGGCAGCACGATCGGGTCCTTGCGATTGGGCAGAAAGACGCGCTCCTCCGATTTCACCACCGAGCGCTGGCGTGAATCGTTGAGCACGTGCTGTTTGGCGAGCGAGACCACGTCGATCTGGTCGAAGAGCTCGTGTTCCTTCAACACCTCGATCGCGACGTTGAGCTGACCCTTGCCGCCGTCGATCACCCATAGGTCGGGAAATTCGTTCTCGCGTATCGCGCGTTCGATCCGGCGCGTCAGCACCTCGTACATGGAGGCGAAGTCGTCCTGGCCGTCGACCGTGCGCATCCGGTAGCGCCGGTAGAGATCCTTTTTGGGCTCGCCTTCGTCAAACGTCACCTGCGACGCGACCACCATCGAGCCCTGCAGATTGGAGATATCGTAACATTCCATCCGCTTTGGCGTGTTGTGCAGATGGAGCTTGGCGCGCAGGTCCTCGAGCATCTTCTCGCGTGTATGCTCGTTGTCACGCCGGGCGCCGAAACTCTGGCGCGCGTTGTCCATCGCCATCTCAAGCAAGCGCAGCTTTTCGCCGCGCTGCGGCACGATGAACTCGACCTTCTTGCCGCGTCGCTCGGACAACAACTCCGCGCGCACGCCGGCGTCCTCTAGTTCCACCGGCACGATGACCTCGTCGGGCGCGGTGCGCACTCCAACGTAATATTGCGTCAGCAGATCGGCGAGCATGTCGTGGTCGGAAAATTCGAGATCCTGGAAACTCCATCCCTGCGTGCTGGTGAGCTTGCCATGGCGGATCATCAGCACGATGGCTTCGATAAAGCCGCCCTCGCGGTAGATGCCGAAGACGTCCTGGTCGCCACCCCAATGATGCAGCACGGTCTGGCGCTCGACCGTCTTTTCGATAGCGCGCACGCGATCGCGCATGCGCGCGGCCTCTTCGAACTCGAGCCGCTCGGCATGCCCCTTCATGCGATCGCGCAATTCGCGCAGCAACTCCAGGTTCTTGCCCTCGAGCAGCATCTGGGCCGCGCGTAGATGGCGTCCGTATTCGTCGCGGTCGACCGGCAGGCAGCATGGCCCGAGGCAGCGCTTGATCTGGTACTCGATACATGGGCGCGATCGATTTTTAAAAACCGCGTCCGAACACGTGCGCAGCGGAAAGACCTTGCGAATCACGTCGATGGTCTCGCGCAAACCATCGGCTGAGCCGAACGGGCCGAGGTACTGGCCGCCATCCTTGACGATGCGGCGGGTGACCGTGATGCGTGGCCAGGCGTGATTGGTGATCTTGGCGCTCAGGTAGGACTTGTCGTCCTTCAGCCGGATGTTGTAGCGCGGTTTGTATTGCTTGATCAGGTTGTTCTCAAGGATGAGCGCTTCCTTCTCACTGCGCGCGACCAGCGTGTCGAAGTCGCGCACGCGCTTCATCAGAAAACGCACCTGGAAGCGACCGTCGCCGCCTTCGCGAAAGTAAGAGCGCACGCGCGGGCGCAAGGACTTGGCCTTGCCGATATAGAGGACCTTGCCGTTGCGGTCCTTGAGCAGGTAGACGCCGGGATCGACTGAAATGCCGTCGAGTTTACGGTTGAGCGCATCCTCGCTGTCAGGCGCGGCGACGCGATCTGCTGGTGGAGTCTCCGGCGGGGACGGATACGCCACTAGCGAATCGTAGCGCGGGCCGAGCGCGGACGGGTCCGGCGGCGGCGCCGCAGGACCCATCCGCGCGTCGTCGAGGGC
>JBOHWJ010000192.1:0-12478 GCA_050736495.1 Binataceae bacterium (SeqCode)
TTTCAATCGGCGACCCTGGGTCAGTTTTGCATCGGCGGCAACACGTCCGCTATTCACCGCCTGACAGTGAATAAGGAAGATATTGTGGCTAAGGCATTTCTAGATATCGTTGAAAAGCGGGTGCCACATTACGGATGCCTTTTAAATGAAGATACTATACGCACGCTTGTTGATGAGGCTGCGGCTCAAGAAACAAGAAACGCCATCCTGAAGCAGGACGCGCACAATCTCAGGCGGTATTTGCAAAGTTATGGCCTGCAAGTCCGAGAATTTCCTTACGGATTTGAGGTTGATAGATCTAATACCCCAGAACAGGATTTAGCGCGATTCATGTCGGGCGAAGCTCCGACAGTGCCGTCCAAAAAGCGGGAGACATAAAGCGCGTAAGCGCCCAGTTCTTCTGTCACTCTTATTCTTTTGGCTGACGCACCGCTTTCTCTGGAGGCTTGTCGAATTTCTTTAGGTCGAAATTCCGCAACTCATCGCGGAGCTTTTCGTCCTGGGCGCGCTGCTTCTCGGTGATCGGCTTTTTCGGCTTCGATTGCTTTTTGATCACAGCGGTATTTTAACGCCGCCACGGTGACGCTGCTAGTCACCGCACGTTTCCACCATCAGCGCGAAAGCATCGTTGTGATAGCGAGTGTTATGTCGGAAGGAAAACTCATTCAGATAGAGCGGCATAATCGGCTGAAACCTTGTGGTAGGTGCCTACAACTCTGCGCTTTAGCAGGCTCCAGAGGCTTTCGACATTATTGGTGTGGACATTGCCGCGCACGTATTCGCCGCGCCCGTGATGGATGGTGCTGTGCTCAGTATGACTGCCGAACGCATGGCTGTAGGCCGGATTCTCATCGGTCATAACCAGCGAAACCCGATCATTGGTAACCTTGCGAGCGAATGAGCCGAGAGTGCGTACGTCCATATCGCCGATTACCCGAGCTACGACGCTACCTTTGCGTTCAATCGCACCGATGACGCCAACTTTGCCATAACCGATTGATTCACCTGGTTTCTCAAGTCCGGTCCGTGGTGGCCTGCCTGCGCGGCGCTGAGCGCTCTTCTTTGTCCAGTGACGGTTACGATCTTTCCCTCCGATGTAAGTCTCATCCATTTCGACAGGATCGTTACCTGAAATGTCAAAAGCATCGCCGCGCATGGCTGCACACCAGCGATGGCAGATATACCAAGCGGTACGCCAGTCCGTGCCGGAATCCTCACCAAACACGATGCGGCGAACTTGAAGCGAGCTAATACCTTTCTTTGCGGTTAACATTAGGTAGCCATCGCGTTGCGTCTCGGCCGCAAAGACTCCGACCTGTTGGACGTGCGGCTGGTTCAGTTGAAAGGCGGCAATGCGGGCGTGAGCGGTCGCGAGATCGCGCGGTTGAAAAAGGCCGCTTCAAGCGCCGTCGTCAACTGGTTGATCGCCGAGTTTGACGGCGAGACCTTGCATCTCTTGCCCGACGATCCGCCATTGCCGCCGCGATAGCGCCGCATATGACCCATGCCACTACCGATGGCTTTAGTCATATCCTCGAAGTAGCGCTTTTGACCTCGAAGTTCCATAAAGAAAGTTTCCACGGCGGATCCGCATCCCTGGTGGCGCCCGACGCGACCGGCTGGCGCTGGCCCCTCGCCATCTCTATGATTTGAAACCGCTATGCATTTCAACAATAGAGTTGCGAAGATTCGTCGCATCGCCGGCCGGGTTGCCGCGGTGATCGTGCTGCTGGGGCTAATGGTGGCTGGCTTGCGCCTGGCGAACTTCGGTCCGGCCGGAGTCGCGTTGGCCCATGCCGCAAAGGGTGGCGATGCGGCGCCAGACACCTCCCGCGACGGCGCGCTCAAAGCCGCGTTGCAAAAACAATTCCTCATCCCCAACATCAATGATATCGAATTGGGATCGTCCAAACCGAGTCCCTTCGCCGGCATTTGGGAACGAACCGTCACTTTCAGCAACGAACATGGGCAGAAGGCCACCTACCCTATTTATGTCGATGCCAGCGAGACCAGGGTCATTGTCGGCGGCCGTTATGTCGACACCCACAATCCATGGCAGAAGCTCGACGAAAAATTGCTCCATCTGAAGGACCGCCCGTCCGTCGGGCCGGCCCACGCCCCGGTCACAATCGTCGAGTTCGCCGATTTTGAATGTCCATTTTGCAAGCGCGCCTTTGGTGAGATCGAAACGCTCGTCAACACGACCTACAAGGGCCGCGTGCGCCTCATCTGGAAGAATTTCCCGCTGACCAACGTGCACCCGTGGGCGGAGCAGGCCGCGATTGCGGCGGAATGCGCGCGGCGGCAGAATCCGCAGGCGTTCTGGACCTTTGCCCATGATTTCTATCGCGACCAGGAGGAGATCAATATTGAGAACCTGCGCCAGCATATCGACACCTATGCCGGCGAGGCCGGCCTCGACGGCAAGGCGCTCAACGCCTGTGTGCTGGGTCAGGCGGCTCCGGCCCAAGTGCAGCAAGATGCCAAGGACGCGCAAGCGCTCCATATCGAGTCAACGCCGACCTTTCTGATCAATGGTATTCCCGTGATCGGCCTGCCGAGCGGCGACGTCTTCGATTTCGTTATTCGTTCGCAGTTAGAGCAGAGCGCCTCGCGTTAAGAACTGTGCGCGCTGGCGCGGACTTAGTCGCGACGACACGCTTGCCGCGACCCGATAGCGAGAACGGCGCCACTGCATGGGCGAACCCCGCCCTGCCCTACTTTTTTACCGGTGTAGCAGCCTGATGTTTCGCGGATGCGGTCCCCGACGACGCCGTTGGAGCGGCCGGCTTGGTCAACGCGTCCGATGTTGAGGTTTGCGGCGGTAGTGGCGAAACGCCTAGCTCCGCCATCGCCTCCATCACGTCCTGACGTTCGCGCGCGAACGGATTGTCGGTCAGAAACTGGCGATAGGCCGCAATGGCGGACTTGCTATCCCCCATCTTGACGAGCATGCGAGCGCTAGCGAGTGCGGCCTGGGTCTTTTGCCCTCCCGGCAAGGCCGCAGCCTCACTGTAGGCCTGATGGGCCTGCTTGAAGTCGCCCAAGTCCTCGTAGGCGACACCGAGTTGGTTCAGCGCCATGCCCTTGAAGGGTGGCTGCGGATCGTTGGCGAGATAGCCTTTGAAGGCGTCGCGCGCCGGGGTGGGCTTGTCGTCCGCCATATAAGTATCGCCCACGTAGAGCTCCGCGAGGCGGCCGAGTTTATGGCCGGGGCGGTTGGCGGCGAGCGCTTTGAAGCGCTGCTCCGCAGTCTTGTAGTCCTTGTGATCGAGTGCGCTGAGCGCCTGATAAAACTCCTCGCCGGCGAGGCGGTTCTGATGCGCTTCGTAAAAGTAAACACCGAAAGCGATTACGCCGATGACGATGGCGGCGACGGCACCGATTACGACCTTGGCCAGATGCTCAGCCAGGAAGCGGCCGGCCTCATCGAAGAACGTTTGGAACTCGTCCGGCTGCTTGAGATCCTTGCGGCGGAGCTTATGGTGGGTTGTCGCCATGGATGGAGCTTAGGCCGAACCGTCAAGGCGATCCGGCAGGTGCGATGGGCAGGGTCTCAAACTCGCACCCGCGCTCACATCTTGTACTTGAAATCCTCGGGTGACATCTTCTCAAGGATCTCGGACCATTTGTCGCGCGAAACGCCGGCCAGGTTCTGATCGGAGGTTTGCGCCGGTTCGTTGGCGGATTCGTGCAGTTCGCTGGAAAGCTCAAGGACGGTCTTGGCCACATAAATCGGCGACTTGGTCCTGAGCGCCACCGAGATGGCGTCGCTTGGGCGTGAATCGATACTCAGAACGCCGCCTTCGCGGGTTTTCAATTCAATACGCGCGAAATAGGTATTCTCACGGAGCTCCGTAATTTCGACTGACTCCACCGAAGCACCCAAATCGCCGAGAATATTGCGTACAAGATCGTGCGTCATCGGGCGCTGTGGCTTGATACCTTCAAGTTCGGTCGCCATCGAAGCGGCTTCCAACGGTCCGATCCAAATGGGCAGATTGAGCTTATTGTCCGGGTCTTTGAGCACCACAATTGGCATTTTGGTGGTCGGATCGAGGGTGAGTCCGCCAACCATCATTAAAATAAAATCTTCCTTAGGACCTGCCATAGTAGGGCTCTTCGGCGATATCGATTGATATCCATGGCGCTCAAACCACCCGAGCGCTCGTTGATTTATCTTGGACCAAACAGTTGCGACCGTCAACCTGAGATGCCGCCACAGCTCATTGCAACGCCGTGTCAGCGCGGCACGAGATGATCGATGACCCGGTAGAGCTGATTCAGATTGCGGCACTCCTCCACCAGGTCGCAATGAATTGCGTAACGCTCCATCTCGCTGTCGCCGAATCCCCACGTGTTGCGGCTTTCCGGATTGAGCCAGATTATACGCTTGGCGCGCTGCTTGACTTCGCGCAGGCACCAGTCATGCGGCAGATTGTAGTTGTTGCGCGCGTCGCCCAGGATGATGACCGTGGTTCGCTTGTTGACGGCGCTGATATGGTCCTCGACGAAATTCCGGAACGCCCGGCCGAAATCCGAGTGCGCGTACACATTGATAATATCACCCCGCAAAGCCACGTCGAGTGCTTCCTTGATATCGTTCGTGCGAAAGTGCTCGGTGACCTCGCCGATATCAGAAACGAACACGAAACTGCGCACGCGCGAATAGAGATCCTGCAGTGAATAGACGAACTGCAACATGAAGCGCGAGGCATTGCGCACCGAATCGGAAACGTCGCATAGGATGAGGATCGCGGGCTTTTCCTTTTTGCGCTTTTCGAACTTGAGCTTGAAGGGCACGCCGCCGTACATCAGATTGCTGCGCAGTGTGCGCTTGATATCAAAGCGGCCTTTCTTCATCCGCTTGCGCCGTATCGCGATGATGTTCTTCAGGCGCTGCGCGAGCCGGGCCACGGCTTCGCGCATCTTGTCCATCTCCTCGTCGCTCAGGTAATAGAAGCTCTTGTCGGCGAGCTGGTTCATCCGCTGCTCTTCACGCGCTTTCATGTCGCGCTTCTCGCGCTCCTGGCGTACGTACTTGCGGATGATGTCGTCGAGCATCTTGAGCCGGCGATCGAGATACTCCTCCATCTTGGCACGGAGGCCGGCGCCGAGGTCGAGCTTCTGAAGCTGCTCGCGCAGCTCCTTGATTTCCTGCTCGAGCTTGTCCAAGCCGAGCGCCCGCGCGAGCGCGCGCGCGAAATAGTTTTCCTCGATGGTGCGCTGGATACCCTGCATGCGCACGGCGCGCGCGGCCTCGCGCATCATGCGCTCGAGCTGCCCGTCGTTGTTCCGCAGCAATTGCTTGGCGAGATCGGACAATTCCTGCGCGTGATCTTTCAGCATCTGATCGACGTCGTCGAGGAACTGCTGAAAATCCTTGTCCGACATCGAAAGCGCGTCCTGCACCGCCTTGCTGGCGCCCTTGATGATCTCGCCGAGGCCACTAAAAAAAACCTCGAAGAGCTCCTCGAACACCGGCAGCTCGCTCGCGCGCTTGATCATCGTGGTGCGCAGCGCCGCGCGAAACAGGTCGCGCTCGCCAAGGCCCGTGACTTCGCTCGCCTGGACCGCGTCGAGGGTCTCGGCGAGCGAAACGCGCACGCCATTTTGCCGTAACAGGTTGGCGAATTCGACCAGCTTGTCTTCCATTAATTACACCGCCCCGCTATGCCGCCCCACTTGGTCGCGGGTGCGGCTCGCGTTGCTTCCGTCAGTTCAGCAAGTCCTTGTCGCTCGAGCCCGAGCCCGCCGCCTCGGTGCCGCCGCCGCGACGCGCGCGGACGCGGCGCATGTACTCCTTGAGCTCCTCCTGCGCCTTGCGCACGTCGCCCTCGTACTTGACGATGGTGTCGAGGGTCTCGTCGACCAGCGCGTTATCGAGGTTCTGCACGTTGAGCAGCGTCAGCGCCTTGACCCAGTCGAGCGTCTCACTGATACCGGGCGTCTTCTTGAGGTCGAGCTTGCGCAGCGATTGCACCACCGCGACCACTTCGTCGGCCAGGTTGTCAGCCGCCTCGGGCACCTTGAGCTTAACGATGGCCAGCTCCTGATCGCGGCCGGGAAAGTCGATATAAAGATGCAGGCAGCGGCGCTTGAGCGCATCCGACATCTCGCGCGCGTTGTTCGAGGTCAGCACCACCAGCGGAATCTGTTTGGCCTTGAAGGTCCCGATTTCCGGCACCGTGACCTGAAAATCCGAGAGCAGCTCGAGCAGGAAGGCCTCGAACTCGGCGTCAGCCTTGTCGATTTCGTCGATCAGAAGCACCACCGGTTTCTCAGAAGTGATGGCCTTGAGCAGGGGACGCGGCAGTACGAAGCGCTCGGAGAAAAAGACCTCGTCTTCGGAGGCGATGCGGTCGACCGCTTGCGCCAATCCCTGCGTGCCGACCAGAACTTCGCTGATCTTGTCTTTCAGGATCTGCGTATAGAGCAGTTGCTTGGCGTACTCCCATTCGTAGAGCGCCTTGCCCTCGTCAAGCCCCTCGTAGCACTGCAGGCGGATGAGTTCGCTGTTGACCGCCATGGCCAGCACTTTGGCCAGATCGGTCTTGCCCACTCCGGCGGGTCCCTCCACCAATACCGGCTTTTTCAACGCGGCGGCCAGGTATATAACGGTCGCGATTCGCCGGCTGGCGATGTAGTTGTTCTTGGCGAACCGCTCGATTACCTCATCAATCGATGAAAACATTCATCCTCCTCGATGGCTGCGGCTGGCCCGGCCCTGCCGCGCAATCCTAGTTCCTTATCACGACGAATGGGGGCTGTGAAACCCGAGAGTCCGGTCAAATATGCAATTCCTCAAAAGCCGGCCGGCCGCCCTCAAAACGTGCGCGCGTCAACGCCGACGCATCGAAAGCGCGGTAGGCGCCGTCGGTGATCAACTCCGCCAGCGCCTGTCCGGCGCCATACGATTGCATCACGCCGCGGCCGCTGAACGAATGCGCTTCGTAGACGCGCTCCGCCGCGCGGCCCACGATAGCGCTGCGATCGGGGCTGACTTCGTACAATCCCGCCCATCCAGTGACATGGCGCAGGCGCTCGCAACAACTCATCCGGGCGTACATCCGGGGCCATATCTGCTCTAGAAAGAAGGGCTCGCCGTCGTAGTTGAAATGATGGCCCGGCGGTTCGTCGGGCGGTGAATAGCCGGCCAGAATATGCGCGCCTTCGTTGTGGAAGTAGACCCCTGAGGTATCAACGATCATGCCGTAAGCGGAAAAATTGGTTTCGCGATTATCGACCAGACAGATTTGGCGGCGTACCGGCTCGCTGTAATTCTTGAGTCCGACCAGCCTGAGCGCGTTGTCTGACCACGCCCCGGTCGTGATTGCGACCGCCGCCGCGCGCAACTCGAACAGATGACCACGCGCGGCCTCGCCCGGCCCGTCCTCGGTCATCATCCGCACTAGTCCCTCGTCGGACAGCGCACCGTCCCCCTGCCAGCATTGCAGGCGCACCTCATCGGACTCGACGCCGACAGCATGGACGTAGACGCGGTCGAGGTACTTCGCACCGGCCGCGCGGGAGCGCGCGCGGTAATGCTCCTTCAACAGGTTCGGATTGATGAGGCCGTCGTCGGGCGAGAAGGTCGCGCCCCCGATATGGTCGAGCCGGTCGATTTCGGGCACTCGCCGACTGACCTCTGCGGGCGTCAGCGCCTCGATCGGATGTCCGAGCGAGCGTTGCAGCGGAATATGCTCCTCGGCCTTGGACCAGGTCCCGGCGTCGTAGAGCCACATATAGCCCTTCTGCCGGAAGCCGACTTCGTCGCGGATAGTCTCGTAATATTTGATTGACGCGCGGCAGAGAGTGACATTGACCGGCTGCCACCAGGTCGCGCGCACGCCGCCGGCGTTCTTCTCAGTGGAACTCAACCTGCCGCTGAGATCGATGTCGGCGACGGCAATCTTGAGACCGCGTTGCGCCAAGCCCATCGCGGCCGCACTGCCGATGATACCGCCGCCGATGAGGACGACATCGTAACGATCGTGGCCAGCCACATTCTTTATCGTAGCAGAAGATGGATGGCGCGCGCCCCTCTTGTACGGATACCGCCGGATTTGCCAGTTTTGGACTACGATGTGTACGCTCGCCATTTACTTCAGGACTTTCGCGGACTACCCGGTGGTGATAGCCGCGAATCGCGACGAGTACCTGGCGCGTCCGGCCTCGTCACCTACCACGCTCGGCGAAAACCCGCATATCGTTGGCGGCAAGGACCTCCGCGCAAGCGGCACCTGGCTTGGCATCAACGAGCACGGGCTGGTGGCGGCATTGCTGAACCGGCGCGCCGTCAATAACGGCGAGGCGGACCCCAACCTGCGTTCGCGCGGACTGCTATGCCTCGACGCATTGCGTGCGCGCACCGCCGGCGAAGCGGCGCGTTTGGTCGAGGGGCAGCGCGGCGCCGGCTACAACCCGTTCAACCTGCTGATAGCGTCGCGGGAGGCGGCCTACGTCGCCTGCAACCTGGCCGGCGGACCGATCAAGCTGGTAAGCCTCACACCAGGCTTTCATCTGCTCACGAACGTCGATATCGACGACTTCGAATGCCCGCGCATCAGCCGCTCTTACGGGCGCTTTGCGTCGTTGTGCGAGCAGCGGGAGTTCGCGCGCGATCCGCTTGCGCGGCGGGATGAGGTGGAACGTTTGCTCGCCGACCATTCGACACAACTCGACGCGCGTTCGGGCCGGCCTAATTCATTGTGCTTGCATCTGGGCGCCTATGGCACCCGATCATCCAGCTTAATCTTCATGGGGCGCGAGGCGGGAATGGTCGAGCATTTCTTCGCGGCCGGCCCGCCGTGTATCACACACTTCGAACGCGCCGCGGTACCGCACCGACACCCCGCCTAGCCGCCACGAGAAAGCAGCCAGAGGTGCGCGTGTTCATACGCGCTACAATTTCGGCGGGCGGCGCGGCGTGCGCGCGTAGAACGTGGGGTCGGGCACGCCCGCTTCCAGAAATCCCGCGACTCGCTCCGCGCATTTGGTACAGGTGCCGCAATGAACATTGCCATGCGGCCGCGCGCATGAAACCGTAAGTTCGAGTGGCAACCCTTTGCCGCGTTTGACGACGTCGCCCTTGCTGAAGCCTTTGTAGGGTGTGCGAATTTTAAGCTTCAGCCCCAAGCCGAACTCGACCATGCGTGAAAAGGCGCGGAAAAATTCCGGGCGCGCGTCGGGATACGGATTGGCTTCGAGCGGCGCCATAGCGATTTCACCAATCCGGTTGCGCGCGCAAAAGATTGCCGTCTTGGCGAGCAGGCTCAGGTTGCGCCCCAGGATGTAATTCGACGTGGGCCCGGCATAGTAGCCGGGGATGTTGCGGCCGGTCATGCTCCAATGATCGCCGGACACATCAACCATCGGTAGCTTCAGCGTCGTGATGGCTTTGATATTGCGCATTTTGAGCGCACGCACGAAACGGCGCAGCGCCGCGAGTTCGTCGCGCTCCCAACTAAGGCCGGCGCGGATATAGACCGGAAAAACCTGGCGGCCGCCACGGGCGATATTCGCGAGCATCACGGCACTGTCCATGCCGCCGCTTGCCAGCACGGCGATACGTTCGGGCACCGCCGTTATGACGAATTCGTCGCTGGTTGCCGATGCTTTGGAGGCCATGAGGAACTGAGATAGTTTACGTGATCGGCCGTGCTGTCAATTCAACAGGCGCCCGCCGTCAAGCATCAGGGTTGAACCGGTCGCGAAATCGGTGCCCTCGCACAAAAACAAAACCGCGCGCGCAACGTCTTCCGGCGAGCCGAGAGTCTTGGTCAGGGTGGCATTGCGAAGCCGCGCGATTTCGGCTTCATCGTAATCCTCGGGCGGCATCACCGGCCCCAATGCGACGCAATTCACCTGGACTTCCGGCGCCAGCGCTTTGGCCAGCGCGCGCGTGAGGCCGATAAGGCCGCTCTTCGAGACCGTATACGGCAGGTAATTGTTATATGGCCGGATTCCCGCCCAGTCGCCAATATTGATAATTTTGCCGGCGCCCTGACGGCGCATCGCGACTCCGGCGAACTTGGAGAGAAAGAACGGCGCTTTCAAATTGGTGTCGAGATTGACATCCCAGTCGTGCTCGGTCAGCTCTTCGAGCGGTTTTTTGTAGAACACCGAGGCGCAATTGACCAGAATGTCGATTCGCCCAAACTCCTTCAGCACCGCCGCAACCATTCGCTCAATCTCGGCGACCCTCTCGAGGTCCGCGGCGAAGGCCCGCGCTTTGCCGCCGGTCTTGATGATCTGCGCAATAGCCTCCTCGGCTCCCGCCCGCGAGCTGCGATAATGAATCGCCAGCGTGACCCCGCGCGCGGCAAGCTCGGTCGCGATAGCGCGGCCGACACGGCGGCCGGCACCGGTCACAAGCGCAACTTTCCCTTTGAGTTCCATCGCAATCCGCACGCGTCTCCGTGGTCTTCGCGCAAGCCGAAGTCTATAACGAAGCCGCGATCGCGTGCAGCAGAGCCAGATTGTCGGAGTGGCCGGTCTTCGACGCGGTTACGAGGCCGGCGATTGGACGGCCGAGCAGATAGAGGTCGCCGATCAGATCGAGCACCTTGTGGCGCGCAAATTCGTCGTCGAAGCGCAGCGCCGTGTTCACGACCTTTTCGTCGTCGACCAGGATCAGGTTGTCGAGACGGCCCCCGCTGGCGAGCCCCATCTCGGCGAGCTTGCGAAATTCACGAACGAAGCCGAACGTCCGCGCCGGCGCGATCTCGCGCACGTAGTCCGCCGGCGAGGTCAACTCGAAATGAACCTTTTGCACGCCGATGGGCCGAGGGTAGTCGAGCGTATAATCGATGATCAGGCGATCGGCGGGTTCGATCCGGATGTATTCGCCGCCCTTCCCCAATGAGATCGTCTTCGTCACGCGGATCGGCTCGACCCAAGCGAATTGATCCTGCACTCCCGCTTCGCGCAGGTGCTTACAGAACTCGAGCGCCGATCCGTCGAGCGCTGGCACTTCGTCGTCGGTTTTTACCAGCAGGTTGGTGATGCCGAGTCCGTGGAGCGCGGACATCAGGTGCTCAATCGTGCGCACCGAATGGCCGCTGCCACTGAGCGTGGTGTTGTAGCCGGTCTCGGTAACGTTTTCGAGACGCGCTGCGATTGCGGACTGATCGGCAAGCGACGAAAACACGATGCCGGTGCCGGCCGGCGCCGGATGAAGTATGACACCGGTCTTGAGTCCCGAATGCAGCCCCTGCCCTGCTATCACCAGCGAACGCCTGACCGTGCGTTGCGCGCGTGCCCCGACGGCGCTCGCCTTGCGCTCGTGTGCGGCCTGGAACGGTGCGGTCCGCGATGTTCCATTGGGAACAACGATACCCCCGGTCTCGCCCGCGAGCACCCGCTCGATAGAGGCGAGCAAGCCCCCGACCGAGAATGGCTTTTCGATGAAATCCTCGGCGCCGAGCCGCGTCGCCGCGACCGCGTTCTGAATATTGGCATGACCCGAGATCATGATGACGCGGGTCTTGGGCCGCGACGACTTGATGCGCCGCAAAAGCTCGATACCGTCGAGCTCCGGCATCCATACGTCGAGCAGAACGACCGCCGGATCTTCGCGCGCAATCAGCTCCATGACGCCAGGCGCGTCGCCTGTATCGACCACGCGAAAGCCCTCGTCGTGGAGAATGCCGCGCAGTGAGGACCGAATCCTCTCCTCGTCGTCCACCACCAGTACGGTCGTATTCACAGGTATGATTTTCCGCCTTATACAAGCCCGCCAGGAAAAGAGCCCGGTCGCGTCATGCAGTCCCGCACCATCACCCCCGGATAAGCGACGCGCCTAGGCCGAAGCCTTGGAGAATTGGTGATCCTTTACAGGAAATTCAAGGACAAATCTACTTCCCCTGGGCTCGTTGTCGCGCACGCGCACAAACCCGTGATGGTCGGTCACGATGGTCGCGACGATTGCCAGGCCGAGCCCGGTACCGCCTTTTTTGGTGGAAAAATAGGGCTCGAAGATTCGCGTCCGCATGCGCGCGTCGATGCCCGCTCCGTTGTCGCATACCTCAAGTGTCACCACGCCGCTCTTGTCGTCGACCGTCGTGTGCACCTCGATTCGCGGCCGCCCGCCATTGTGATTGGCTGAAACGGCGGCGGCGACCGCGTTGTCGAGGAGGTTGACCAGCGCGCGCTTAAGCGCGACGCGATCGATCGCCATCGGCGGCATCGCCGCCGCCAGCATGAGCGCAAAGTCGGCCTCCGGATGAGCCTCGCGGAAATTGCCGACGGTCTCTTCGGCGAGCATATTCACATCGCCCGGCATCGGATTGATCTGCGGCATCCGTGCGAACGCCGAGAATTCGTTGACCAGGCGCTTCAGATCCTCGACCTCACTGATAATTGTATGGGTGCACTCTTCGATCAGGCGCGAGTCGCTTTCGGAACGGGCGGCTACCTGGCGGCGGATACGTTCGGCCGAGAGCTGAATTGGCGTCAGCGGATTCTTGATTTCATG
>JBOHWJ010000193.1:0-4346 GCA_050736495.1 Binataceae bacterium (SeqCode)
ATGTAGGGGAGCGTCCGTTCGACCGGATCGGCGCTAATCCAGATATTGCGCTCGAAGTATTCGCTGGCCGGACGTTTCATGCGCGAGGTGTGGCCCATGTAGCGATAACGATAGTCGAGTCGCTCGATCCATTCGCCGACCCATCCCGCCATCGCTTCGATAGTCGCGACGCGCAGCTTCGGGAAGCGCTCGAAGACGCCGTCGTAAACCATGGTGGTGAGCGCTTGGCGCGGATCCTGAATTACGTTCATGGTGACGTACATGAAGCCGGGATTACCCTCGCGGTACCATTGGCTGCCGGTGTAGTTGGCATGGCCCACCAGGTGGATCCCGACCGAGAGGTCGAGCGATTGTGTAGCCGCCCAGATTGGATCGTAGGCGGGATGGCCGAAGCTGCGGCCGCCGACCGGCGCGGCGCCAATGAAAATCGTGCGAGCACCGAGTTTCGCCACGCGCTCCAGTTCGACCACCGCGAGCGCCGCATCGCGCAACGAAATATGCGCCGCTGGATAGAGGCGCTCCTTATGATCCGCGCACAGCTCGAAGGCCCAGGTGTTGTAGGCGCGGCAATGCGCGGCGGCGAGCAGCGGATCATCGACGCTGCCCTCCCATAGCAGGCCCATCGTCGGATAGAGCACCTGCGCTGCGAAACCCTCACGGTCGAGGAATCCGATACGCTCGCCCATGTCCTGCCAATGCCGACTTTGCGCGAGCAGGCTCGGGAAGTCGCCGAGCCTGCGTCCGGTTTCCTTCTGTCCGTAACCGACGACCGCGCCGAGCAATTCATCGACGTCGACCAGGCGCATCGGGCGGCCGTCGACCAGCAGTTGCGGCTGATCGCTCGTCGGGTCGATCTCCATCCGCATCGCGCGCTCGCGATAGGGCGCGTCGATATAATGGGTAAAGAGGTCGAGCGGTTCGATGAAGTGGCTGTCGCCGTCGATAAATCTCATCCTCGTGGCACCTCAGGCGTGGATGACTCAATTTCAATAGCGCATTTCCCAAGCCGCCCCCAAAGGCGTTCGCCGGACGCTACGGCGGCGCGACGGGTCTTACCTTCGGGCGGTTAATGGGGCAAGCTTGATCAGGCTTAGCGCCGGAGGTTCGCCGGTCGGGCCGCTCCCGATGCACCATGTGTTTAGCCCTACCGCGATCGCGACGTGGCTCGCGGCCTGGGGCTACCTCGGTGTCTTCATTTTTGTCTTCGTCGGTAACCTCGGTGTCCCGGTGCCCGAGGAGACGGTTCTGTTGGCGGCGGGCTTTATCGCCAGTCGTGGTTTGCTCGATCTGAAAACGCTATGCGCCGTTGGCATCGCCAGCGCCGTGGCGGGTGACTGCTGTGGTTTCCTGATCGGCCGGACTGGCGGTCAGCGGCTGATCGAATGGCTCGGGCGGCGTTTCCCCTTCATACGCCGCCGGTACGACCGGCTACAGAAGTTCTTCAACTCGCATGGCAGCAAAGCGGTGTTCATGGCGCGCTTCATCGCGGGCGCGCGCTTCATGGCCGGGCCGATGGCGGGCGCGGCCGGGATGCCCTTCTGGCGTTTCCTCGGCTGGAATCTGCTGGGCGCGGTGATTTGGTGTACCCTTATCATAACGGTTGGTTACCTTGTGGGGGACGAGCTTGAATGGATTGCGCAAGTTACACATATGGCGGGCCATTGGATTGCGCTCGGGGTCTTTATTGTGCTGGCCGCGGTATGGATATTCTGGTGGCGTGAACGTCAGCCGCGCTCGCAGTCATAAGCCGTATCGGTTCCTGGCGGTGGCGCTCGCATTGTGCACACTTGCGGCATGCCAGAGGCCTGAACCGCTGGCGCTGCATTACGAACCCGCGTCCGTGGCCGCCCAGGCGAGTTTTTTCCCGGCCAGAATAGCAATCGTTCCACCAACTGTGCCGGGCGGGAGATCCTACCTCAATGTAGGCGGCACCTACGACGCCGAGGGATATGTAAAGGCTAATTTCTTGGTCCAAAACGCGGGCCGAAAGATTGCCGAGGTCATCGCGCGGGCGCTTGAGCACGCCGGACTCAAACCGAGTATTCTCGCCGGACCGCCGCCCGGCAACATGCCGCCCTACGGCGTGGATTTCCTGCTCACCAGCGAGGTGACAAAGTTTCAATGCGTCAAACATCTCGTTGCGGGCAAGGCGGGACTGGAGGGGCATTTCACTATGACCTCGGATGTGGGACTCCATCTAACCCTGAGCACTCGCCGGGGCGTAATGTATGACGGCAGCACCGTCTACGTCGCGCGTGAACCACCGGAGAGTGTGGACGCGGCCACGTACAAGCCCCAGGTGACCGATCCGGCTCAATCACTTTCAATTGCGCTTTCGCGTGCGGCCGAAACCCTGATCGCGCAATCGGGTTTTCGCACCGCGCTGCCGCAGCGCACGATCACCGGCTCGCAGACTCCGGTCATCACCGCGACGCCCGCGGCCGCCGCGACCAAAGCGGCTGGTTCGCCGCGTAAGCCCGGCGTCGGCGCGCGCTAGTTTGCATCGGCGCGCGGTTCGGGATTACGCTGCGCAAACGTACGCGGTAACGGCGTGCGGCGCCGGTGTAGGCGCGGTTTGATACCGTGGAACTGACGCACAAGGAGTGGAGCGATGGCACTGCTACCCTACGTTGACGAAAGCACCGCGACCGCAAAGACCCGCGAAATTCTTGGCAACACACCGCGCAAAATGAATGTCGCGCGCATGATGGCCAACAGCTCGGAAGCCGTTTTCCATAATTTCTCGCGCCTCGGCAACGCGCTGCTGACCAAGGCGACGCTCAATGCGAAGCTGCGCGAAATCGCGATCCTGCGCACGGCCAAAGTCAGTGGCTCAGTCTATGAATGGACACAGCATGTGCCAATCGCGAAGGGCACCGGCGTCACCGACGAACAGGTCGCCGTGATGGACAACTGGGAGCCGGCCAAATGCTTCAACGAGGTCGAGCGCCTGGTGCTGAGTCTCACCGACGAGGTGGCGCGCAACGTCAAGGGCAAAAAGGAAACGCTCGACGCGCTGGCGAAACATCTCACGCCCGGCGCGCTGGTCGAATTGATCATGTCGATTGGTTTCTGGGGAATGGTCGCACGAGTGCTCGAGACCACCGAGGTCGATATCGAGGACTTCGCCGGCAAGATCAACATGCTGGAGGGTGGCCGCAAATAACCAGCATCCTCGGCACTCTGGCCTGCGTGTCGCGCGCGTGGAGCGGCGTGTCAAAGCCACTGGTGCGGCCCGCATCCTCGGATCTACCATTGCTCGTAATGGACCGCGCGGCGCTCATAGCCGGCGCCGCGTAGCAGATTACGCAGCGTGAGCACGCCGCGCCCGACGCCGCATACGTAAAAATGGCGGCGGCGTTCGTTATCCGCACTTACCCATCGGCGCTCGACTTCGGCTCGGAGGCGTTCATCGCCGGTGGATGCGTCACCCTCGACGATCAATGTCTCGAAATGAAACTCGTGATGCGCCGCGGCGAGGTCGACAAGCTCATCGCGATAGAGAATGTGCTCGTCGCTATCGGCCGCATAGAGTAGATGAACCGGACGCGACAGGTTTTGCGACAGCACCCGCCGGATCATCGGGCGAATCGGCGCGATCGCCGTGCCTTCGGCGATAAAAACCAGCTCAGCCTCGGGCGCGCGGTCGAGCGTAAATGCCCCGAACGGACCGGTGAAGTTCACCATCGCGCCGACACCACGCTCGAATAGCCAGGCGACGCCCGTCCCACCGGGTGCGCGGTTGAAACAGATTTCAAACGGCCCGCCGTCCTCGGGGCTGGAGGTAATCGTATACGGGCGGACGCGC
Source organism: Binataceae bacterium (SeqCode) (assembly GCA_050736495.1). Classification (GTDB taxonomy): domain Bacteria; phylum Desulfobacterota; class Binatia; order Binatales; family Binataceae; genus JBOHWJ01. The sequence continues at coordinate 3,809 of JBOHWJ010000193.1, forward strand.
GTCTCGTTCGGCAGCGGCAGGGTGATCGAGATGAACATGCCCGGAACGAAACGCAGTGGCGTTCCCTCGATAATTTTCAGAAAGAGCGAACGCGTATCGGATGCGTGATCGAAAATTCGTTCGATTCGCGCGCTCGAGATCGGGCGCTGGCGCGGTGTCGCCGGCGGCGGTGCGTTGCTTGATTCGGTCATGGGATAGCTCAACCGCCGTCGCCCTCACCGACCTGCTGATTAATCGTATAGCGCGGCACCACGATGACGATCTCCAGGTTCGGGTCCTTGATTACCGCCTGGCATCCGAGGCGTGAAATCGGCGTCAGCCCCGGCGCTTTGTCGAGCAGGTCTTCTTCCTGTTCCGAGGCCTCGCCCAGTTTGTTGAATCCCTGTTTGACGATCACGTGGCAGGTTGTGCAAGCGCAATTGCCGCCGCAGGCGTGTTCCAGATGAATGCCATGCCCGAGCAGTACATCGAGAATCGAGCCGGGCTCGCCGTCATGGTGGAAAGGCGCGTCAGCCGGATTGAACTCGACGATCTGTTC
>JBOHWJ010000194.1:0-13225 GCA_050736495.1 Binataceae bacterium (SeqCode)
CGCGCGTCGAGCCAAGCCGGCGATAGCGGCCGAAATCCTCGACCGCGAACAGCGCGCTGTTGCCGCCCGAGACCACCAGCGCGAGATACGGCATCGCCACTTCGTTTTCCAGCAATGGCGCCAGCAGATGGCCTTCGAGGTGATTCACCCCAACCAGCCGGAGACCGCTCGATTGTGCCAGACCCTTGGCGCACATCAGACCGACCAACAACGAGCCGACCAGACCCGGCCCGCGCGTAACCGCGATCCCGCCAAGGTCGCCGAGCGCGCAGCCGGTCCCGGCAAGCGTGCGTTCGACCACCGGCATGATGGTGAGGACATGATTGCGCGAGGCGAGTTCAGGCACGACTCCACCGTAGGCGCGATGGATATCGTCCTGATTCGCGACGGCGCTGGCGCGCACAATGGCGACGCCTGGACGGCTGCTTTCGATCACCGCCGCGGCTGCGTCGTCACAGGAGGATTCAATTCCAAGTACGAGCATTTTGAGATGGTTTTTACTACGTTCGTATGATTGTTCAATTTCCGGACGCCCGGCACAACCGGTTCCGCCAAGTCCGGCGGTAAGTGCCGCGAATCAGTCGGACGGCGAAGCTTCGGATGGCGCGGACTCTGGCGGCAAATCCGTATCCGGTGATAATGGCGCTGTGGGCGGCGACGCCTCCGTGGGCGGTGGGCCAATGTCGGAACCCGGGGGTGGTGGTAGTGCCGCATCAGTCGCTGGGGGCGGCGAATCGAGACTCGCGTCCGACGCCATCGTGCCACCCAATCGGCTGAATCCAACCCGCGCCATCAGATTGTTGGGTGACGCCGTGAGCGCGCGCCGATAGGCGCTTAAGGCGTCCTCGAGCTTGCCCAGTTCCTCGTAGCAGGCGCCCTCGAAGCTGACCGCTTCGCCTTGCCATTGGGGCGTCGCGCCGATCTCGGCGCGTGTGAAAAACGTCAGTGCCTGCTCGTAGTTCCTTTTCGCCATCCAGGCACGGCCCATGTAGAAATATTCGTAGGGGTTGCCCGGATCGATCGACACCGCGTGCGCCAGCGATCGCAATGCTTGGTCGATCCGGCTGCCGGCAAGCTGTTTGCGGCCTTCCTCGGTAAAACGCAGCGACGCGGCGAGCGCGGGCGTCTCCGCACTTTTGATCTCCGGTTCGAGCGACTGGTCGGCGAGGTCGGGACCGAAGTTGACCGCGCCTACGTCGAGCGCTGGTGGCGGCCCTTGATTGTCCGCACCGGGCGTCGGCTCGGGCGACGCTTCGGACGCCGAGGCCTGGTCGCCAGCAGTCCCGGACACCGGCGTCGCGCCGGCGGGCAGGCGCTTCCAATTCTCGCCCGGTATGGGCGTCATCTCGGGTGACGCGGTAGTTCCGGTGGCGCCCGACGACGCGGATGGAGACGCCCCGCCGACGGACAGGCCGCCCTTCGGCGGCAGATTCTGTTCACTCAAATGAGCGAGCAAAATCGGCCCTCCCGCTTCAGCGGACATCTCCGCGCGGCCGAGCGGCGGACTCGTCATGTTTGCAACTCCGGCCCCTTCCGCCGATGGCGCCTTAAGTCCAGGCGTGGTTGCCGCAAGTGCGAGATCACCCGCAACCCCGCCCATGGTCGAGAGCGTCGCGGCCAGTCCGCCGAGCGCCGCCAGGCGAAGCAACCGTTTGATCGTGTTCATTTAATCGTTGGGCGAGTCGTCTGGTATTGCCTGCCAGTTTGCGCCGGACGCTCCGGTGGCTGCGCCGGAATGATCGCCTTCCGCCGAAGGTTCGCCAGGGGACACCGCTTCCGGAGAGCCAAGTCCACCCGAAGCCGGGCTCGATGGGGTCGCACCCGCCGCGCTATGAAAGGGACAGGGCTGAGTCGGCGCCATTTCTTTGGGGAATACGCCCTCTATCACCACCGGGCAATACGCGCCCGCGAGATAACCGGTCAGAGGGTCGATTTTTTCCACCACGATGCCGGGCGGCACTGGAAAATTCAGCGCCGGACGCGACGCTGTCGCCGCCTTCATGAACATCGTCCACGCTGGCAGCGATGCCTGCGCACCGGTAAGACCAAGGGCCTCTTTCTGGTCGAAGCCGGTCCATACGACGGTGAGCAGGTTCGGTGTAAACCCGGCAAACCATGCGTCGACCGAGTCGTTGGTGGTGCCGGTCTTGCCAGCGGCCGGACGCGTGAAGCCCATTCGGCGCGCGCCTTCGCCGGTGCCGTGGTTGACGACCTGCTCCATCATGAAGTCGATGGTGTAGGCGAGTTGCGGCGACAGCACCTGGTGCGCCACCAGTTCGTGTCCCTGGATCACCTTGCCATTCTGATCGACTACCGCCGTAACCACATAGGGCGGTATCTCCAGTCCCTCATTTGCCATGATGGCGTAGGCGCGCGCGAGTTCCAACGGCGAAACCTCGACACCACCCAGCACGATCGACGGATAGGATGGCATGTCGCCGAAGCCGAGTTTCGACGCCATTTCGCGCACGCGGTCGAGTCCGACGGCGTCCGCCAGGCGGGAGGTGGCGGAATTGAGCGATTCCTCCAGCGCAAATTCCAATGTGACGCGGCCGAAGTAACGCCCCTTGTAGTTCTTCGGCGTCCAATTCATGTCGCCGTAGCTCCAGGTAAACGGCTCGTCCTCGATATAGCTGGTCGGCAGGAAGCGGTCGGGGCCACCGTCAAGCGTCTCCTGCAACGCCGCCAGGTAGGTGACGGGTTTGAAGGCGGAGCCGGGCTGGCGCTTGGCCTGGGTGCAGCGATTGAACTGGCTCTCGCGATAATCGCGTCCGCCCACCATCGCGCGGATTTTGCCAGTTTGCGGCTCGATGGCAATCAGGCATGACTCGAGCTTCTCGTTGGTTTCCTTGCGCCGGAGCGACGGATGCTTCGCTTCGAGTTCGTCGAGGTTCCGCGCGACCACGGTCTGCGCGTCCTTCTGCATATGCACGTCGAGCGTGGTGAAGATGCGTAGGCCTTCATCGGTGAGCACGGAAGGCGGATAGCGCTCGGCCAGTTCATGCTTGACATAGTCCAGGAAATAGGGGGCGTCGTTGGTTTCGATCACCGGTTCGCGCGTGCGAATCGGTGCGACGACGGACTGGTCGTAGGCGGCCTTGCTGATATAGCCATCCTGGAGCATCGAGGCGAGCACTTCATTGCGCCGCCGCTGCGCCTCCTGCGAATGACGGATGGGATTGTAATGATTCGGCGATCGAATCATCCCGGCGATGGTCGCCATCTCCGCAATCGAAAGATCGCGCGGTTCCTTGGAGAAATAATATTCAGAGGCCTCCCAGATGCCATAGATACCCTCTTGCCCGCGCTGTCCAAGATAAATGTCGTTGATATAGTTATCGAGGATGTCATCCTTGGAGAAGTGCTCCTCCGCGATGTAGGCCATGACGGCCTCTTTCGCTTTGCGCCGCCAGTCGCGCTTGCTGGTCAGGAAAAAGTTCTTCATCAATTGCTGCGTCAGCGTCGAACCGCCCTGGCGCACGTGCCCCGAACTGAAATCGACCCACGCCGCCTTGAGGGTTCGGACGATGTCGATGCCGTGATGCTCGTAAAAGCGATGGTCTTCGGCGGCGAGAATCGCGTCGATGAAGGCGGGCGGAATGTCGGAAAGCGGAACCAGGCGGCGCTGATGCCAATCGCCCTGGAAGATAGCGCCAAGCATCTCAGGCTCGAGCTCGATCGAATAAAGCGGCTTGTGGGTGGCGCCATCCTCGATCGATTTTATGGTGCCGTCCGGCGCCACCCGCATGATTGCCAGTTCGCCCGGAAAACTCCCATAAGGGTAGTTGAAACTATGCAGGAAAATGGCTAGGCGGCCGTGCTTTTGGTCATAGCTGTATTCGCCGCGCGCATTGACCGGTTCCGCGTCGATTTTGTGATAATTGAGCCGCGCCAGCCGCTGGAAAAAGCCGATGTCATTAAGCCGTTGACCAGCGTAGACCGTGGCCGAATCAGAATAGACCAGTGATGGAATGTTCCAACGCTTGCCCGACATCCGCGTCACCACTTCCTGTTCGAGCGAATTGTAATAGCCCATCCCGAAATACAGCGCCGGTGGTACCGCGAACAGCAGGAAAGCACAGATGCCGAATAGCACAAATCTGGAGAAGCGCTTGAGTTTCATCTAAGCCGCCAGCCGCAACTGCCCGATCGCTATGCAGATCATTACGGGTTCAGCCCTGTGGCTTGAGCGGGATGAAAAGTGTAGTAGGGCCGCGTTTCACCAGTAGAAGCACGATTTTGCCGCCGCCACGGCTCGCCGTGAGCGCGCGCTCGCAGGCGTTAACGTCCTTCACCGCATGCTGGTCGACTTCGAGTATGATGTCGCGCACATGCAGCCCCGACGATTCACCAGTGCTTCCTGGTGAGACCGAGAAAACCACGACCCCGCTCGAATCGGACAGGTCGAGTTGACGGGCGATCTCCGTGTTCAAATCCTTGAGCCCGATTCCAAACGCCTTGACCCCGATTCCGGGCCCGGCCGCCGTCGCGAACTGTTGCTGGCCCGCAGTCGTCACCTGCAGGGGGATGCTCAGCATCTGCTTGCCGCGCAGGACCTTAAGCGTGGCGGTCTGACCAAGCGGCGCACTGCCGACCATCAGGGGCAATTCCTGTGATTCCTTAAGCGGATGATGATCGTATTCGAGGATGATATCGCCACGCTGGAGCCCCGATTTAGCCGCCGGGCTATGCGCTAGCACGTCGACGATAAGCGCCCCCCGAGCTTCGGAGAGTCCGGCCGACTTTGCCATGCTCTCGGTCACCGGCTGGATATAGACGCCGAGCCATCCGCGTGCCACCTTGCCTCGCGCGCGTAGCTCTGGCAGCTCTTCCTTGACGATATTGACCGGAATGGCAAAACCAATCCCCATATTTGAACCGGTACGCGTGTAGATGGCCGAATTAACGCCCACCACCGCGCCGCGCATATCGATGAGCGGCCCACCTGAGTTGCCCGGATTAATCGACGCGTCGGTCTGGATGAAATTGTCGTAATTCCCTGGTATGAAACGGCCCTTGGCGCTCACGATTCCGGCCGTCACCGAATGGTCGAAACCAAACGGATCGCCGATTGCCACCACCCACTGGCCAACCTTGACGCCGTCGGAATCGCCCAGCGGAGCGACCGGCAACGGGTGGTCGGTATTGATCTTGAGCAACGCGATATCACTCTTGGCGTCGTGTCCGACGACGGTCGCGTCGAATTCACGGCCATCCTTCAGGGTGACAACGATTTTGCTCGCGTCCGCTACCACGTGGTCGTTGGTCAGGATGTAGCCGTCCTTGTTGACGATAAAGCCGGAGCCGAGGCTGTGCGGATGCGGCGTCCCGTACGGCTCAGAGGGCTGGCCAAACCGGTCGAAGGGATCGCTGCCGCTTTCGGGCGACTCGGCGGTATTCGCCTCCTGCTTCTGCTCGGTCGAGATATTGACCACCGCAGGTGAAAGCTGCGCCGCAAGGTTGACAAAGTCGGGCAGGGTTTGTACCGGGCGTACTCGCGTATGTCCCGGCAAATCGGTCCACAGATGATCACCATGGACGGGGACGGCGGCGGCGACAATCAGGACGACGGCAGCCAACCCGGCTATAAGCCCTTCAGATGGAACCCTGCGCAACATCGTGTGGGCGTGCGCAATGCCACGCCGTCCAAACCGTGCTGTTACCGCGGTGCCTGCCGCGCTCTCTCAACGTATTTCATCCGAAGGTCAAAGAGAATCGCGTCGACGAGCGTCTTCTCGTCATGATCCAGATTGCCGCGCGTCTTTTCCTGGAGCATCCCGATTATATCGATCAATTGCTGCGCGGCCCCAAGGTTTTGCACCGGATCACCGCTCTGTGGGTCGGAAATCTCGCCCAAATTGACCAACGCTTCGGTCGAGAGTCCGACCACGAAAGTGGCAAACGTGATTTCACCCGGACTCGGCCCGGCCGCGGGGTTAGTGAATCCTCTGCCAGGGGTCTGCGCTGCCGAGGCCGACTCGGCGGAAGTGGCCGCTGGACCTGTGCCCGGTGCCGCGACCGTGCCTGGCGACGGCTCCGGCGGCACCTCGACGGGTTGTTCGTCGCCGCTGAATTCGGGTTTGAGTTCGCCGTCGGGCGAGAAACGCCGCCGATCCTGGACTTTGAAACCCTTGTCCTTATTCTCTTCGCTTTCCATGGCATTCTATGCGGCGTGCGCCATCCGCTCCAATCGGCGAATGCGCTCTTCGATTGGCGGATGGGTTGAGAACAAGCGCTGCAATCCCGCGGCGCTGAGCGGGTTGACGATGAACAGATGCGCCGTCGACGGTGTCGCTCCGGCGAGCGGCATCCGCTCGTTAGCTGCCTCGAGCTTGCGCAGTGCGTTGGCAAGATATATCGGATTGTGCGTAAGGCGCGCGCCACTGGCGTCGGCTTGGTATTCGCGGGTGCGCGAAATCGCAAGCTGAATCATGGTTGCCGCCAGCGGGGCAAGAATCGCCATCGCGAGCAATTCGAGTAGACCGCTGCCGCGCTCGCCGTCGCGGCCGCCGAAGCCGCCGAACAACGCGCCCCACCTGACCCCATAGCTGATAATCATAATGGCGCCCGCCAGGGTAGCCGCGACCGAGCTTATCAGGATGTCACGATTGATGACGTGGGAAAGCTCGTGCCCAATGACGCCCTTGAGTTCCTCGCGGTTACAAATGCGCATGATCCCGCTGGTCACCGCGACGGCCGCGTGCTTGGGGCTGCGGCCGGTCGCAAACGCATTGGGTGTATCGCTGTCCACCAGGTACAGCCGCGGCATCGGGATGTTCGCCGCCGAGGCGAGTTCGTTGACGATGGAATAGAGCTCAGGAGCGCTGGAGGCGTCGAGCGGCCGGGCGCCATAAGCGCGCAACACCAGCTTGTCCGAGAACCAGTAGCTCCCGAAATTCATTATCACCGCGATTACGAACCCGATCACGACCCCGCTTGTGCCACCCAGCAATCCGCCGATAAGCATTATCAGCCCGGTCAGCACCGCGAGCAGCAATGTGGTTTTGATCATGCTCGACATAGATATTTTATTTTTCACCTTGCGGCCGTCATGAGTGTTCGTTGGCGACCGCAATTGAAGCTACCGACAGCCAATTTTTCAGTCAACGCGCCCTTCCTCCGGCTCGGGCGCCGCGCGCGCGTGTCCGTCCTGTGCGTCAAGCCGGCAAACGATGCTGTCCTTATTCTAATCATCGTCGGCTCTTAATGTTAGTAACAGCCGACGGCGCCAGGAATGCAACATCGCCAACCCGGAAACCCTATCGATGCGGTGTCCTTGGGGCGTAATGCCTTGACGGTGAAGCAAAAAGAGTGCCCTGTCCCGCGACCGGGATTCGACGGTAAATCGGACGCACGTCTTTTCCGGTTAGCGCGAGAGAAACATCCGCGCATGCGGATGAGGCATTCCGAGTCAGGAAGGTGAGGCCCTAAAGCTTGGCTTCGCAAACTAAGAAGTCGTGATCGGACAGCCGCCGGCTGACGAACGACGGCCGCGCCGCTACCACTCGTGCCGATCCGCCGACCGCGTTCAGCCCCTTAAGCGCTATCCAATCGAGTTTGGGCCGTAGCCAAGGTGGCAGCGCGCGGGCAAAGGTGAAGGTCGGCCTCCCCAGCGCGTTTGCCCCGTCAATCTCAAAGCCCGCCTCACTCAGATGTTCGAATAGCGGTTCATAGCTCTCGGGGTGGTGAAATCTGCGCGGGTTCATGATCATCCGCCGCGCCGTATGCAGTAGTGCGCGCCGGTCACGCAAATCGACGGTGGTGGTATTGAAATCGCCGCCAATGAGGACCGCTGCGGCGTCAGGAATCGCGGCGAGATAGTGCGCCATCTGCCGGGCGCGTCCCTCGGGATTCCAACGGCTGTTCAGATGTGCCACGCCGATAGTGATCCGCCGCCCATTGAAGACTGCGGTCGCGCTGACGCCGCAAGGGCAGCCGACCAGCCATCTCATGCGCCGTTTGAGCTTCAGGCCGGGTAGGGGAATCGAACTCACTTCGGAAAGCGGCTGCGAGCACAGAATCGAGTTGCCGATGAACGAAATCGGCGCTCCGCTCTCGCGCGATACGCCGAACTCCGGCTGGTAGACCATACTCATGCCAAGCGCAGCCGCCATCTCGGCGGCGACCTCCCGCCGCTGAGAACGTCTCATCCGAAAATCCGCCTCGCACAGCAGGATGACGTCCGCATCTTTGAGCGGCGAACGCCGCAGGCATCTCAGGATCCCGTCCAGGTGAAGTCCGCCGTGCGCGTTAAGGACGACCGCCTTGAGTGTGCGTCGAATGGCCATGGGCGGACGATTGACCATCATTGGCGGGTACGGCGGAGCCTCCCCGGCGCGCGCATGGAGCAGGCTGGCGCTGGATTCCATCGCAGCTTCAGTCGGCCAGCGCGGCTTGCAACTCCTTGAACGAAGTCATCGGCGCGCCGCAGGTCCGCTCGCGGCATAGGTAAGCTGTGAGCTTGCCGTCGACCTGGCTCTTGCCGCGCGCTTGCTCGGGCATGAAGGCCGTTTCGGTGGCCTTCGGATCGACGGCGAACAGCGCTCGGTTGGGCACATAAACTTGTCCCAGCCGCTTGACCCATTCCTTGAATTCCGCCGACGCGCGATCGCCGACCAGCACGATCTCGGTCGGCTCGCGCTGGTAAAGGTCGACGGCTTCCAGCATATGCGAGAAGGCGAAGGGCTGCTTCTCCATGAAATCAGTGAAAAGCTTGAGCGTGCGCGCCGCCTCATCGAAATAGGCCTGCCCACCGGTATAGGCGTAAAGCCTAAGCAGCGCCATCGCGGCGGCGCTATTGCCTGACGGTGTCGAGCCGTCGAACGCGGCCTTACTGCGCGTGATCAGCGACTCATGGTCGTCGGAGGTGAAGAAAAAGCCGCCCTTTTCGCGATCGAGGAAGCGTTCGAGCATGACGCCGGCCAATACGCATGCACGATTGAGGTGGCGCGGGTCGAGCGTCGCTTCGTAAAGGTCGATCAGCGCATTGGCCATCAAGGCATAGTCTTCGAGGTAGGCGTTGAAGCGGGCCGCGGTTTCCTTGAAGGATCGTTTGAGCGCGCGGCCGTCCCACATCCGGGTCATCACGAACTCGGCCGCGCGTTCGGCCGCGGCCAGGTAGCGCTGGTCTCCGAGCACGCGGTAGCCTTCCGCCAGCGCGCCGATCATCATGCCGTTCCACGCGGCCAGCACCTTGTCGTCGCGCGCGGGTTTGACGCGTCGTTCGCGCGCCGCGAAAAGTTTGGCCTTGGCCGCTTCGATTGCACGCGCCGTCTCGTCGTCCCCGAGCTTGAACATCCGCGCGGCCTCGCCAATCTCGATCGTGCGATGGGGGATGTTGCGGCCCTCGAAGTTGCCTTCCTCGCTGATCGCGAAATAGCGCGCCGCCAACTTGAAAAGCTCTTCTCCCACGGCCGCGCGCGCCTCGTCGACCGTCCACAGGAAAAATTTACCTTCCTCGCCTTCGCTGTCAGCGTCCTGGCTGGAGTAGAAGCCGCCTTCCGGACTGGTCATCTCGCGCAGGACATAGTCGAAAATCTCGCGCGCGATTTTGAGAAATTCGCCCTGGCCGAGCGCGCGGCCGGCATCGAGGTAAAGCCGTCCCAGGAGCGCGTTGTCATAGAGCATTTTCTCGAAGTGCGGCACCAGCCAGCGTTCGTCGACGCTGTAGCGATGGAACCCGCCGCCGACCTGGTCATAAATGCCGCCCTTCGCCATGCGGCTCAGCGTATGCCGCACCATCTCGCCCATGGCGCTGTCGCCGTCGCCTTCATACACCCGCAAAAACAATGAAAACACGAAGGTGTTGGGAAATTTTGGCGCGTTGCCAATGCCACCATTGACGCTGTCGTAATGAGCGGCGAGTGCGTGCGCCGCCGATAGCGCGAGGCCGGCCTTAAGGTCACCCTCGGCGGGCTTATATTCCGACATCGAGCCGAGCGCCCGCGTCAAACGCTCGACATTCTGCCGCACGTCCCGCGGCTGATTATGGTAGGCGTTGACGATACTGGTGAGCACTCGCGGAAAGCCCGGCATCCCCTGCCGGTCCTCCGGCGGAAAATAAGTGCCGCCGTAAAATGGTTCGCCCTCCGGCGTGAGGAACATCGTGAGCGGCCATCCGCCGCGTCCCGAGAGCAATTGCACCGCGTCCATGTAAATCTGGTCGAGATCGGGACGTTCCTCGCGATCGACCTTGATCGAGATGAAGTTCTCATTCATCAAGCGCGCGATCGCGTCGTTCTCGAACGACTCGCGCTCCATCACATGACACCAATGGCAGGCCGAGTAGCCGATCGAAAGCAGTATAGGTTTGTTCTCGGCTTTGGCGCGGCTGAGCGCTTCGGCACCCCAGGGGTACCAATCGACTGGGTTGTAGGCATGCTGGCGCAGGTAAGGACTCTGCTCATTGACGAGGCGATTGGGTTTACGGCTAGTGCTCGGATCGGAACTCTCGTGCTGGTTCATTAAAGTCGCTCGACTAACGGACATTGACCGCGGCGCAGCGTCTGGCGACCGGGAACTGAACCACCGGGCCGGAACATGCGTTTGCCCCCGATACGTCAGACGAACTCAAACGTGCCTCGATATCGCGGCAGTGACAAACGACATGAAACGCGGCGGGAGCGAGCCACCTGCGGCCGCGCGCAAATCCTTTGATTTTTGCAGCTTATCACGCTCCCGTAGTGGTGACTACGCGACGCATCCGCGGATAAAGCCGTTCGCTCTGCCTGAGTCGCGGAGTCCAGCGGATCGATGCCCGAGTATATGGCCAATTGGCGATTAGAAAAGTAGCGCCAATGATCCATCGCCAATTGCCGGTCAGCCATCAGGCTAACAGCCCCAGAAGAAATCCAGCAACGGCGAGAGGCGCTTGCATCGCCTGACCGCGTTCGTAGGACCGCTTCCACTCAACAAGCGGAGCGCGATCATCAAGAGCAAGACCGGCAGATTGTTCAGCGCCTGCAAAGACTGCGGCAACAGCCAGGGCGAGTTGCCCGATCAACATTGGCGCTTCCTCTCTTTGCAATGAGGGGTTACCGGAGCCGCACTGCGAAGAATCCCGTCAACCTTCAAACCGACCCACTACCCACCCCCCGGCGCAATGCAAGCACGCTTGCCACGTCCGTCTCAGCTTGCGACTCTATCCCCTCGATGGACCGTACCAGTTCGAGTCGTACGTCCGTGGCCTCTGCTGGCGCCGGTGAACTGAATCGCGCCGCCGCAGCCGCCGACATTCGTACGTCGTCCGCCATCGCATCGTCAGCGGCCCCCGCCGAATCGAGCCTGTGGCGCCGCGCCAGCATCGTCGTGCTGGTGCTCACCGCCATTTTATTCTTCGCGCGGATCGGCGCCCGCGCCCTATGGTCCTCTGAATTCCGCTGGGCCGAAATAGCGCGCGAGATGGTACTGACGCATCGTTATTTCTGGCCGACCATCAATGGCCGCGTTTATTTCGACAAGCCGCTGGGCTCGTACTGGCTGATTGTCGCGACAAGTTATCTGACCGGCACGGTCAGCGAAGCCGCCGCGCGTATCCCATGCGCGATTGCCGGCCTGATCGCCGTCGGCCTGCTAATTCTGCTGGCGCGCCGTCTCTACGACCTGCGCACCGGCGTCATCGCCGCCTTCATTCTCGCGACCAGCTTCAGTTTCGTTTTCTTTTCCCGTACCGCCTCGGCCGATGTCGCAACGATAACCGGCGAGCTTGCCGCGCTGCTACTTTTTTTGCGCAACGAAGAGCGCGTCGACGGATGGTGGGTGATGGGTCTGTGGGTGATCATGGCGGCCACGTCGCTGATGAAGGGATTGCTTGGCTTCGTCCTGCCCATCGTCGTCATCGGCGTCTATTCATGCCTTGCCGACGGATGGCGCGAACTGGGCGAGCATGTGCTTCACGGCGCGTTGGCGGCGCGAATTCGCTGGCTGATCGAGCGCAACCGCTGGTTCTTCAACTGGCGCACCGTGATCGCGGTCGCGGTCGGCGTGCTCACTTATTATGTACCATTCGCGATTTCGCACGCCGAGACCGGATCGACCAAGGGCATCTATATGGTCTATCGCGAGAATGTCGAACGCTACTTCGAGCCGTTCGACCATCGCGGACCGATTTACCTCTACACCTACGTGATCTTCGCCCTGATGGCGCCGTGGTCGGTGTTTATTCCGGCGGCGTTGGCCCACGCGCATCAACAACGCCGCAACGGTGCGGACCGCGCCCGCAGCGAGCGTTTCGTCCTGGTGTTTTTCTGGGCCACTTTCATCTTTTTCACGGCGTCGGGTTCGCGCCGCAGCTATTATCTGCTGCCGATTCTTCCCGCCGCCGCCATCCTGGTCGCACGCCTGCTGGGCACCCCGCGCGAGTCGCTCTCCACCACCGTGCGCCGCCTGCTCAACCTCGGCTACGGCGTGATCGTCGCCGCGGTATTATTCTCGACGCTCGCCTTCGTGCCACCCTCATGGTTCCTGCCGCATCCGTATTCCACCTTGCCCCCGGCACCCGATCGGGCGTTCTTTGCGGTTTACTGGGTGCTCGCGGTAGCCGCCATTATCTACGCGCTGGCGAAATTTGATTCGCGGCGTGTGACCGTCTCGCTATGCGCCATCGCCTACCTGTTCATGTTCTACTTTTACGTGTTCGCGATGCCGGCGGGAGACGCCTGGCGCGGCGAGCGGCCGTTTGCTTTGCGGACCCAGCGGACCGTCGGCACAAATCTCTCGGAGCTTGCTTTTTTCAAGAGCACCGGTCCGGTCTTCTACCTGGGCTATCCCAAGCCGGTGCCCGAGTATGACACGTCGGCCGCGCTCGACGCTGCGGTAAAAGAGGGTTCGGTGAAATGGCTCATATCGCGCCGCCGCGACGCCAGTCGACTAAACATTCCGGCCATCATTGTCGACGGCGAAGCAGTTTATCCGTGGGATTCAAAGCGGCATCGGCTTAACTCAATGGTACTGCTACGGATTGGTCCGCCGCACACCTAGACAGACTTAGCCGCGCGTCATCCGCTGAAAAAAGACGGCGGCGTTTACACGCCGCCGTCCGCCGAAGAGGTAGTTACCCCCGTACCGGGGATGCTAACGCATCAACTGCATCAGGCCGCCCGGAGTCGAGTACTTCGACACATTGTCGTACTGTTTGGGAATCGCGGAATCCCATGCGAACGGCTTGGGTTCGCGGCCGATACTCGTAATGTAGCTCACGTGATCGTTCTGCACGTCCCAATAGACC